>JAKALH010000041.1 GCA_021813225.1 Chloroflexota bacterium | reverse complement strand
TTCCCTGCCGTTGTTCTTGAAGCAATGCGGTCACTACGTGATGAGATAACTACAGGTTACATAACGGCGCCAGGGCAGGTCAATGTCGAAGATGCAGGGTTCTGGCAGACGGCAGTGCAACCGTGGCTGGGACACTCCTGGCTGGAAGTTCCCTGGTACTGGGCAGAAGCTTACTTCTACCGGCGAGTTCTGGAAGCGACCAGCTACTTTGTGCCTGGTGCAATGTTTCACGTTGATCCCTATACACCGCAAAAGCAGAGTGAACTGGCTCCTCAGGCCGCGCCAGCGGCACTGGCAAAGGTGCTGAGCCATCTGCCGGTTGACGACGAGAGTCGCTTTGAGATGCTGCTGCACGCCAGCCTGTGGGGGAATCGCACCGATCTGAGTTACAACGTCGCCAGCGCACTTGGGCCTGCGAGGCATGTTCACGATGAACGAGCCAACCTGCTGGTGGATGATACTGCTGTCATCTGGGAATATCTCCAGTCTTCCCGGCGCAAAGACATGGTGATTATTACCGATAATGCCGGCACCGAATTGTTGATGGATCTGGCACTCGTCGATTTTCTGCTCCAGAGGGAAGCGGTCAACTGCATTCGCCTGCATTTGAAGCCGCAACCATTCTTCGTTTCAGACAGTATGCCAAAGGATGTTCTGGATAGTATCAACGTCCTGGAGCAGCGCGCTGCTCCATTGCACGAACTCGGCGTGCGCCTGCGAGAATATGTCTCCAATGGTCAACTGGCTCTCGAGGACCACTGGTTTTACACCACCTGCCTGCATTACTTTCAGATGCCGCACGACCTGATAAGCACGTTGCAGTCTGCGGATTTCGTGCTGCTGAAAGGCGATGCGAACTACCGACGCCTGCTGGGCGACGCCCACTGGCCCGCAACGACGCCATTTCAAACTGTCACCTCATACTTCCCTGCCCCATTCGCATCATTGCGAACCCTCAAGGCGGAACTAATCGTCGGGCTGGCACCGGGTCAAGCCGAAGCGCTGTATGCGCTGGATCCCGCGTGGCGCACTAACGGCCGCCGCGGCGTCATTCAATCCAATCTGACCTAAACTAGAGCTTACTTATTCAGGACGGTATGACCCATGAGCATCGTTGCGATACTGGATTCGCAGCAACAAGGCAACATTCAGGCTGACGTACTGGCGCCGCAGTTCGGCGCGCTGGCCGAAGCATACGTGTACCCCCACTCTATTACGGCTGAGGACGGAAGCCTGTATTTTCTGACGCGGCAGAAGCTCACCAAGAACCTTGTCGTATTGAGTCGGAGACCACAGGTACAGTCACCGGATGCGGAAAGCAGGCAGTTCGTTACTGTCGACGGGCAAAGTCTGACATTATCTATCTACCGGCAGGACGCAGCCACAGCCGCCTACCTGCGCAGCAAGCTGCCCTGGCTGGCCCCGGTAACGCTTGGCCTGCGCACTTCCGTCGGCTGCGGCGACCGGCTGGGGCTGGCGACGCCCGGCCACATCCACGCTGTGCAGCAATGCACGCGCGATATCGCGCCGATATTTGCGCAGCAGTCCATCCGCGAAATGATGCGCACATCGCGAACGCCACAGAATGTCGTTGATGACGCCGCCTGGGGCGTCTTCCAGGAAGGCTGGCGTAGAGGCTTCGGCGCTGACGCAGACCACTTGAAGACGACTGCCGATATCGACGCCTGCGTCGCTGCCGGTTACACCTTCTACACCTTCGATCCCGGCGTGTACGTAGACAACATGTATGATGCGGACAAATACAATCAGTTGCCATGGCATGATCTTGAGTCCTCTCCCGGCGATGCCCGCAGACAGTACCGCAATCGTTTTGATGATACGGTTATCGAGCGTGCGTTTGTGAAATATGGCCGCGCGGTGTCGCACGTCACCAGGATGTATCGGCACCTGGCGGCTGCCATGAATGGCGTTCCTTTTGAGGTTGAAGTATCCGTCGATGAAACTGAACAGCCCACGACGCATGCCGAGCACTACATCGTCGCAGGTGAGTTGAGGCGACTGGGCGTTGACTGGGTGAGTCTGGCGCCGCGCTTTGTCGGGCGCTTCGAGAAAGGCGTCGACTATATCGGCGACCTGGCTGCATTCGAGGCGGATTGCGCAGGACATGTCGAGGTCGCGCGGCAATGGGGGCCTTACAAGCTCAGCATCCATTCCGGTTCGGACAAGTTCAGCATCTATCCTATTGTGACCCGGCTGGCCGGCGAATATGTCCATCTGAAAACGGCGGGTACAAGCTATCTCGAAGCACTGCGCACTGTCGCCAGATACGATGCAGCGCTGTTCAGATCGATTTATCTGCTCGCGCACGAGCACTATGCCGAAGACCGTGCCTCATACCATGTATCGGCAGATCCAGCCCAGGCGCCTGACCAGCATTTGAGCGGTGTCAGCGACCCCCAGGTCATTCTCGACCAGTTCGATGCCCGCCAGATGCTGCACGTCTGCTTCGGCACGATTCTCGCGGCCTACGACGGGGACATCCGGCGGACGCTGGTCGAAAATGAGGAGTCGCATTATGCAGATATCCAGCGACATTTCGAGCGCCACCTGGCGAGTTTCTGTAACTGAGCCACCCGGAATGCCGAGAGGAACATCATGTCGGAATTCGATTTGAGCAATAAGGTCGCCGTCATTACCGGCGGGAGTGGAACGCTGGGAACAGCAATGGCGAAGGGCTTGTCTGACGCCGGCGCGCGCGTGTGCATCATCGGACGTGACATCGATAAAGCCCGCCGGGCCGCTCGGACGATTTCCACTGATGCAACCCGTGCGATGGGCCTGAGCGCCGATGTCACCCACCCCGATGAAGTCGAGCGCGCTGCGGAAGCCATATTGATGAAATGGGGTCAACTGGACATTCTGGTGAATGCCGCAGGCGGCAATCGTCCAGAAGCGACAACGAACCCCAAACAGTGTTTCTTCGATCTATCGCCGGAAGTCATGCGGTCCGTGTTCGACCTGAACCTGACAGGTTCCATCATTCCATCGCAGGTGTTCGGGCGAACGATGGCGCAGCAGAAGTCCGGCGTCATCGTCAACATCTCGTCAATGGCTGCCAGCAGACCGCTCACGCGCGTCGTCAGCTATGCGGCGGCGAAGGCGGCAATCGACAACTTCACCCGCTGGCTGGCCGTCTATATGGCGCAGGAGTACTCGCCATCGATACGGGTGAACGCGATGGCTCCGGGGTTTTTCCTGGCTGAGCAGAATCGCGCCATGCTGGTCGATGCCGCAACCGGTGAGTTAACGCCGCGCGGACGGGCTATCATCGATCACACACCGATGAGCCGGTTTGGCGACGCGGAAGACTTGATCGGTACGCTGGTGTGGTTAACATCGGATGCTTCGCGTTTTGTTACAGGCATCGTCGTACCCGTAGATGGCGGTTTCAGCGCCTTCGGCGGCGTCTAGAGAAAGATCATGCTTTCATTGAGCAATGCCTCGCTTTCGGTTGCTGTTCTCGATCCCCTCAACGATCAGGCGCGCTTCGGTGCGCGTTATTGCACCGCAGGCTATATCTACCAGGTTACCGACCAGCGCATCGGCGACCTGTTGTCCGGGCCGACCTACCCCCACGCGTTCAACTGGTTCGACGGACAGGGTATCCCGGATTCATTCCGCACTCACCTCGTCGACCCGCACAATGCCGATAATCCTGAGGAGCTTGGTATTGGCATCGGCACGATACGCCGGGCTGACCGCCAGGTCACCAGATTTTGTGAATGGGCAGTGACGGAAGAACGCGGCAAGCTGCATTTTGTCACACAGCAGTCTTTCCTGGGGTGGTCGTTTGAACTGACACGTACCTTGCATCTCATAAACCGATCTATCATTTCTCAAACCACAATACACAGCACAGGGCGCGATGATATTCCGGTCTCCTGGTTCCCGCACCCGTTCTTCCCGCACTACATCACTGGCGAATGCTGCAAACTGAACATCGGCCTGCGGATGCCGGAGAATCCCGGCTATGAGTTGTCACCGAATGGTTTTATCGTTCAGCGCAACCTGCCGTGGGGCAGTGGCTTCTTCCACGAACTTGATTTTGACAAAGGACAGAACCTGAGTGTGCTGCAGAAGCATCCAAAACTGGGGCTTATCAGCGCGACTTTCGATTATTCACCCGCCTACTTCCCCATCTGGGGGAATAAGAACACCTTCTCGTTTGAGCCATATTTTCAGGCGAATGTCGCGCCAGGCCAGCGGGAAAACTGGTCGGTCACATATGATTTCTAAAGCCTCAGCACTTCAAGTTGCAGCCGGTAATATAATGGCGGTCGTATCGTCAACCCATAATTTGTGATGACAAAAGTACCGCCTTGGTACGTGCCAAGTGTAACTTGTGGTTCACAGCCAGGTTACTAAAATGAATCGGGCTTTAGCTCAGGCGGTAGCGCATGTCGGCGCCGTAAAGTACCCGATAGCGCAGGAACGCTTACATGCCGAAGATAATCTGGGCAGACGCAATCCGACTTCCGGATGATCGGAGTAATAGCTGATGGAAGGCGTGGTCTTTAACATCCAGCGTTTCTCGATTCACGATGGGCCAGGAATCCGCACGACGGTTTTTTTGAAGGGCTGTTCACTGCGCTGTTTCTGGTGCCATAATCCAGAAGGAATCCGCCCCAAACCAGTCATTCAGTTCTACCCCGAGCGCTGTATAGACTGCAATGAATGTGTTCGTGCATGTCAGCATGGAGCGACTTACCTGCTGAATGGAGAGCGCATCTTCGACCGCGAGCAATGTATTGCCTGCGGCGAATGCGTTGAGACATGCTACGCCGGCGCCCGCGTATTGGCCGGTAAGACCATGACCGTCGACGAGGTGATGGCCGAGGTATTGCAGGATCGCGCATTTTATGAAGCGTCCGGAGGGGGAATCACCCTGTCCGGCGGCGAGCCTGTGCTGCAGCCGGCATTCAGTTACGCCCTCCTGGAGCGCTGCAAGTCCGAAGGACTCCATACGGCCATCGAAACATGCGGCAATGTGCGATGGGAAGATGAGGAACGAATGTTGCCGGTGACCGACCTCATCATGATGGATATCAAACATATGGACCCCGCTAAGCACCGCTGGGCAACCGGTGCGACGAATGAGCGTATTCTGGCTGCGGCCCGCCGCTTCGCTGCAACGGACAAGCCCATCATTTTCCGAATCCCTGTCATACCGACGGTCAATGACACGGTGGAGGAAGTAGCCGCCATCGCCTCATATGTTCACGAGCTGATTGGCGTGCGTAACTGCGCGGGAGGAGATGGAGAGCACACGATTTCGCTTGAGTTGCTGCCATTCCATAAACTGGCTGGCGATAAGTATCGTTCTCTCGATATGGAGTATCGCGCCAGAGAGTTGCAGCCACCCAGTAAGGAACACATGCGGCTATTGACAGAAACCGCACTATCATGCGCCGTGGAAGCGCGCAGCCGCTAGACACTGCTTTCACTCACCATGGGAGTGCGGCATTTTCGCCGGAGGGATATAGAACATGTTCGGTGTTACAGAGTCGCGGGAGTTGACATTTGACCAGCGCATCGATGCGCTGCGTGCGACGAAGCTGAGTATTACTCAGGAAAAGCAGCGCATCATTGGCGCGATGAATCATGACGACTGGGGCCTGATTCTGCCGCCTGCGGACAGGCGCGAACTTGTACAGACGATGAGCGCATCCGGTATGCCTATCACCGATGCGTTGATTGCCGGGTTCCAGGTAAAGAGCAACCACCCCAGCGGCGGGTTCTTCGGGCCAAAAGCAGTTGGCATGAATTACCGCGCGCTGCTGGAGCAACACCCGGTCTATATCGATCCGGTCAGTTCGCTGGCTGGCGGCTACATGGCGAACTTCATGTCATATCGCAAGCCGCACTGGAACCCCGACCTGGACTTCTCCTTCCTGCACGAAAACCAGCATCAGTATGGGCTTGGCTCAGGAATCGGCGCCGCTCAGCACTTTTGCCACGACCTGACCATCGGTTTCCAGCTTGGCTGGGGCGGACTGCTCGAAAAGATTCACCATTACCGGGACGTGCAAAAGGCAACTGAGAAGAACCCTGAGATGCTCGTTCAAAAGCTCGACTTCTATGAAGGCCTGGAGCATATCGTTCTGGGTATGCAGAACTGGATCCGGCGCACAGCCGAACAGGCGCGCGCCATGTGCCGCGTGGAGAGCAATCCACAGCTTCGCGAAAATCTCGAAGCGATTGCTGATATCAATGCCCGCCTGGTGACAGAACCGCCAAAGACATTCCGCGAAGCCTGTCAGTGGATGAACTGGTATCAGATGGCAGCGCGTATGTATAACGGCAACGGGGCGTTGGGACGGCTGGATGTTCTGCTGTACCCCTACTACGAGCGCGACACAGCTCTCGGTATCCTCGACGACGAAGAAGCCATCTTCCATCTGGCGTGTTTCCTGGTGCGCAATACCGACTACATCCAGTTAGGCGGCCCGGACGAAGCCGGACATGACACAACCAGCCGCCTGTCGTTCCTGACGCTGGAAGCCGCGCACCGCCTGAAGATCCCGGCGAACATCGGGGTGTGCGTTGGCGATGAAGTCGATCCACAGCTGCTGCGCCGCGGCGTGGAGATCATGTTTGAAGACAAGTGCGCGACACCGAAATTTCTGGGCATCGATCGCACGACGGAAGGGTTCATGCGGAATGGCTACCCGGCTGAGATTGCGCGAACGCGCGCCTACTCCGGATGCCACTGGTCCGCTATACCCGGCCGCGAATACACCCTGAACGATTGCGTGAAGATCAACTTTGGCAAAGTGTTTGATGCGGCACTGAACGAGATGATGACAGGCGCCGGCATTACCCCCAGCATCGATACACTCTATACACTTTACGGCAAACATCTGCGCCGAGCTGTGGATACGATCGCGCGCGGTCTCGACTATCACCTTGAGCACTATCACCAGGTCTTCCCTGAGCTGTTCCTGGACTTGCTCTGCTACGGTCCTGTAGAAAAAGGTCTGGATGCCAGCCACGGCGGCGTTGAGTTCTACAACCTGTGCGTTGATGGCTCGGCGCTGGCGACAGTGGCAGATTCCTTCGCCGCTCTGGAACAGCGCATCGAGCAGCAGCACCGCATGTCGTGGCAGGACATTTACCGGCATCTGCAGCAGAACTGGGATGGGGCGGATGGCGAGAAAGCCCGACTGATGATGAAGAGCATTCCTCGCTATGGCAGCGGCGGGTCAAAGGCGGACGAGTGGGCAGTTCGATTGAGTGACCTGTTCACCAGGCTGGTGAAGGAGAAGCCCACGCTCAATGGGTACAACATGATCCCCGGTTTGTTCTCATGGGCGAATACGATTCCCATGGGTAAAGACCTCGGTGCCACGCCGAATGGCCGCCACGCCGGTGAGCCGATCTCACATGGCGCAAATCCCGACCCCGGTTACCGCAAAGACGGCGCACCGACGGCGATGGCTGTAGCAATTGCGACAGTGCAGCCCGGTTACGGCAATACGGCTCCCATGCAGATGGAACTGGATCCAGGAATCACCAAAGATGAGGGCGGTGTCGATCACATCGTCGAACTGATCAAAACGCACTTCGATCTGGGCGGTACGCAGATTAACCTGAACATCATGGATGCCGAGCAGGTGCTGGAAGCGCACAAAGACCCCAGCAAGTATCCTGACCTGGTTGTACGTGTTACAGGTTTCAGCGCCTACTTTGCCAGCCTCTCGCCGGAATTTCGACAACTGGTCGTTGACCGCATCTTGACCGAAAAGTAGCGGCCAGACATCCGGCGGGGCAGGCTTATGCTGAGGAGCGATATGCAACTCTTGCGATTTGTGATCAGTGATGATGACGTGCAGTCCTATAACGCATGTGCCTTCATACATACCGCTGAAGCAGCAGGTGCTCACTGCATGTATCGAACGGCGCAGACATACCGCCTACGTGCCTGCCGACGAAACGCCGTTCTCATACGAACCACCGGCGCCATACAACATATTTGCGACAAGTCATGGCGCCGAGCCGGCAACTTATAAGTATCCGCACGCTCGGTACTGGCGCTAATGAGTTCAGTGACCGCTGGCTGGTGCAGAACTGTATGAGCCGCGCCCGCTCCACTCGCCCGGCCATCCGGGCAGCAGCAGGCTCAGTCCCAGCGACACCAGTGCGAAGATAAATGTCAGCGTGTAAGCGGACTCAAAGCCTTTGATATATTGCTGGCAGCCATCGTTGACCAGGCTCATGATCTGTTTCTTTGCGTCGGCCTGTTGTTCTGTTGTAAGGTTCCGGATACTATCAAGCGCGCCCGGCGGGTAATTCTGAGCGGCTGCCACGCCGGGTGTCTCGCATAACCCGAATGGCATGCTGGTGTATGTATCCGATACAGATTGCTGCGCCTGGTTCTGGTATTGCTGCACGGCTGGCGAAAGGTTACTTGCCAGTACAGTCGCCAGCAGCGCGACGGCGATAGCCTGTACGACGAACCGCGTCGAATTCACCAGCGACGAACCTCTGGGCAGCAGCGGCAGCGGCACCGTGCCCAGTGCGGTTACGAAAGTTGACTGGACAGTTAAACCGAATGCCAACCCTCGCAGTGCCAGAAGCGCCACGATCACAGTAAATGGTGTATCAACCCTGAGTTGTGCCAGTTGCCAGGTATTAATAACCAGTAATACATAGCCAACCGAAATGATCGCCCGTGGGCCGATCTTGTCATATAATCTTCCGGCCAGAGGCGTTGTGATTGCAGACGTGGCTGCCAGAGCCAGCAGGACCACACCGGTCTCCAGCGCTGTGCGGCCGCGGAGCAACTGCAGGTATAAAGGCAGCAGGAACTCTGCGCCAAAAAGCGCCAGCACGGACACATATCCGATGAACTGCGCGTTTGTGAACACTTTGTTTTTAAACAGTCTTAAATCGAGCAAAGGCTCTTTGGCGACGTACAACTCCACATAGATGAACATGCCAATGGTTGCCAGTCCGATGATCAATGTGACCAATGTGACCGGCGATGTCCAGCCATAGGTTTGTGCATTGGTAGCCGCGTACAGCAGCGAACCGAAGCCGATCACCGAAAGGATCACGCCCGGCACATCCAGCGCCGGATGGTGTGACGCTTTGCCTTCGCGCAGGAATCGCATTCCCATGATGACGGCGGTGATCCCTACCGGGATGTTGATAAAGAAGATGAATCGCCACAGCCCGGCATCGACAAGCAGGCCGCCGACGATGGGACCCAGGGCTGGCGCAACGACCAGTGCAATGCCGAAGATGCCCAGAGCAAAGCCCTGTTCTTTTGGCGGAAAGTTGCGATATAACATGGCAGGGCCCAGCGGCTGCGCGATACCACCACCGATTCCCTGCAGTGCGCGCATCACGATCAGAACGCCCAGCGTCGGCGAAAGACCGCACATCATCGAACCGAATGCAAACATGGCCAGGCCGCTCAAGTACACGCGTTTCACGCCAAACCGGTCACCGAGGTATCCCGCAACTGGCGTCGTAATGCCCAGCGACAGAACGTAAATACTCAGTACCCACTGTGAGGATGCCAGGTCCGCGCCGAACTCACGCTGCAATGTCCTGAAGGCGACATTGACTATAGTCGAGTCCAGGATGATCATGACCGTTCCTGTCATCACTGTGAATAGGACTTTCCATTTATACTTTTCGTCTTTCACAGGCGCTTGTGATCCCTCTCGATCAACTTCGGTCTTCCCCACCCTGTTGTCATCCACGCGACCGCGCGGGAGGGCCAGCCCTTGTTCCATTGATTCAGCCATTACACTCGTTTCCTTAATGTTTCCGATGCAATAGGGCGTTTACATCGGAACCGAATTATTTCCCTGTCGAAAGCTGTCGCCTGGTAACTTATTCTGTGCGAAACCAGACCCGCATTTCACCCGGTTCACGGTTGTCCCATGCATAGTATGGAATCAATGTGAGTCCGACTTGCTTTCGAGATTGAGGCAGGAACTGATATAGCGCCTTATCCCACGTTGTAGAGCTGTCCACTGACGCCGCACCCTGCAGCACCGTTACACCTCCCAGCAGACCGGGGCGGAATGTCGCAGAAAAAGCCGCATCAGCGGCGACTGATGTTTTGATCAGAATACTACCCAGGGCTACGGGCTGGTTATCGACCGACTCAGCGCAGTAAACGACGGGGCCGCGTTGAATGGCGACTCGTCCCTGCATCTGTTGAACTTTCGGGTGTGCGACGACATATTGAACAGGCATATGCAGATGCAGCTCGACTGCATCGCCGGTAACCCATTGTCTCTTGATCGCTACATACCCATCCTGCACGGTCTCCCATGCAGGGTTGTGCTCACCATTGACACTTACGGTGTACCGCTGGCACCAGCCGGGAATGCGTAAATGCAACGCGAATACTGAGCTGCGCTCAGCGCTTACCTGCAGTTTCACGGTGCCATCCCAGGGGTAGCGTGTCGTCTGTTCGATACTCACCTCTGTGTCAGCCAGTTGGAGTTTACCGACGCCTTGTGCATACAGGTGAACCCATGCATCATGGTCGCCTTCCGAGTAGGCATAACCGCCCAGGCTGGCAAGCATCCGGGCAATATTAGGCGGGCAACAGGCACAGTCGAACCAGGCGCGACGATGGTGTTTTCCGCTGCTGGCAAGTGGATTCTCATAGAAGAACGTACGCCCGTCGACTGATACACCGCTGATTGTGCCGTTGTACAAGGCACGTTCCATGACATCAGCGTACTTCCCGCTACCTTCGAACTGCAGCATGCGGTGATTCCAGAACACCAGACCGACGGCGGCGCAGGTTTCGGCGTATGCCGTTTCATCGGGCAGGTCGTATGGTGTCGTAAAACCTTCGTTTGACGCCGATGGGCCGATACCGCCTGTCAGATACATGCGCCTTGTACACAGGTCATTCCACAACCGCTCACAGGCCGACAGCAATTCCCGGTCGCCTGTTTCATTGGCGATGTCGGCCATGGCGCTATAAAGGTACATCGCGCGCACGGCATGGCCCGTGACTTCCTGCTGTTCGCGCACGGGCACGAGTGCCTGCATATAGGCGTACGTACGCGCCCAGAACGAGGCTGGGTCGTCGCCGCGCTCGCGCGCTTCGATATCGTAGTAATAGGGTTGCTGCCCGCGTTCATCGATAAAGTACCTGGCAAGGTTCAGATATCGCGCCTCATTTGTCGCGTGGTACAGCTTGACAAGCGCCAGTTCGACTTCCTCGTGGCCGGGGTATCCGCGTTTCTTGCCGCGTTCTGCGCCAAACACGCTGGCGATATGATCGGCATACCGGCAGACCGCATCAAGCAGGCTGCGCTTGCCGGTAGCGCTGAAGTGAGCTACCGCTGCTTCAATCAGGTGACCGGCACAATACAACTCGTGGTTATCGCGCAGGTTCGTCCAGCGCTTATCCGGCTCTACCTGCTGGTAATGGGTGTTCAGATAGCCGTCCGGTTGCTGAGCCTTCGCGATACGGGCAATGACGGTGTCCAGCAGGCTGTCCAGTGCCGCATCCGGGTATGACGCCAGGCTGTAGCTGGCCGCTTCAATCCACTTGGCGACGTCGGAATCCCAGAAAATATGCGGTGGATTGGGGTCGCCGGCCCGCCATTTGAGATCGAACGAAGCGATGCGTCCGGTCTCCTCAACCATTTTGTACTCGGTCGGGATTGTGACCTTCCGGTTCGTTTCAATGCGCGGTGCCCAGAATTCGTCTTTGATCGTGACACGGGTGAATGGCACAGCCTTCAATTTCGCTTGCATAGGTCCCTCCTGAATATGCTCTTACAAGCTGGCTAAAACGATGTTTGGGGTTACCGCCAGACGGCAGCCCGGTTCTTCAATAGTTCTAAATTAGCTGCCAGAAATTCCTGGCACCTTTCGCAGCGGTTGAAACCGCGCGCAACGTAGTGCGAATCCAGCCTGCTTGAGCGGGCTTGGCATCGGTTGCCCGCGACTTGGAGTCGCTGGGCAAATGCGTCAAAAACTTGCGGCGACTGACCTAGACAGGATAGCCGGCTTCAGCCATGAGCGCTGCGGGAATCGCTGCTGCCCCAACGATCG
>JAKALH010000040.1 GCA_021813225.1 Chloroflexota bacterium | reverse complement strand
GACATACAGCTCGATATGCTCTCCGCCCTGGGCGGCCTTCGTCAGCCGGTAGGCCGGGCGCGCGGCTCCGGATGCCCAGCCCGAAGATGAGCCGGTCAGACCCTGCATTGGCTCTCCGTCCTGCCACACGCAGGCTTCCGACGACGAATCCCACAGCAGGTAGACTTCCTTCCCCTTCCAGTCCGCCGGGATATCGATCTCTACCCTGAACCAGTGCGTCGACCAGACCGGACCGAACTGCTCGCCGATGTCAGTCGGGCGATAGCTGCCTTTCAGCGCTTCCGCATAAGTGATGCGATCCGGCGCGGAGTAGACCGTCAGTTTCACCGGGGCGCTTTGCGGGAATATCTTCCCGAGCAGGTTGTTTTGCGAGGCGAAGTTCTGTAAACGCTGGCGCGTGATATCGAGATGTTTTAACATGCGTGTGCCGTCCTTTCCCTAGGTTATTGCTGCTACAGCTAGCTGCGGTGATTCTACTCTGCAATGTGCCGCTGTGAAATGGCAGCGCCGCACTGTGATACCATCGCACGGCATGTGGAAGTTGGCAGACCGCATGGGCAGGCGCGTTGTCATCCTCGTTGCGTCGTTGATCCTCCTGACATTTCTGACGGGTTTCACCTGGCCGCAGTTCAACGGCGACCCGCAGCACAGCGGCAATAACACCGCCGAATCGTTGATCAACCAGTCGAATGTATCGCACATGGCGCTGCTGTTTCATGTCCCGCTGCCCGACAGCGCAGACGGGCCGCCCATCTTCCTGCAGGCGGCGCGCACTATCAGCGGGACGCGCAACCTGCTGTTCACGACCACCGAATATGGGCGTATCGTCGCGCTGGACGCGAACGACGGCACGATCGTGTGGGTGCGCCAGCACAGCCCCGGCAACTGCAAGATCAACGACCCCAACGGCGTCAGCGGCCCGACCTGCTACACCACTTCCTCGCCGGCGCTCGATCCGAACGGCCAGTATGTGTACTCGTATGGTCTGGACGGCTACGTGCACAAACATTCCGTCTACGATGGCAGCGAAACCATTGACAGCACCTGGCCTGAAACAGCCACACTCAAGCCCTACAATGAGAAAGGCTCATCGCCGCTGCTGGTGGCTACATCCGGGGCGAACAGCTACCTGTATGTGGTCAACTCCGGTTACCCCGGCGACCGCGGCGACTATCAGGGGCACCTGACAGCGATCAACCTGGCAACCGGGGCGCAGAAGGTGTTCAACACCCTGTGCAGCAACCTGACGGCGCATCTGGGCCTGGGAGCGTGTGCGGAGAATCAATCTGGCGTGTGGGCGCGCTCCGGCGTGGTGTACAGTGCGGCGACCGACCGCATCTACCTGGCGACCGGCAATGCCACGTTTTACCCGGCAGGGCATCACTGGGGCGACACGGTGCTGGCGCTGCATCCCGATGGAACCGGCAGCGGCGGCGACCCGGTCGACAGCTACACGCCGGGAGACTATATCTACCTGAATAACAGCGATGTCGATCTGGGCAGCACGAATATCGCCATCATTCCTGTCGCAGTCACCAGCACCGTGCTGCATGTGGGCGTGCAGGGCGGCAAAGATGGCGAGCTGCGCCTGTTGAACCTGGACAACCTGAACGGCCACGGCGGCCCCGGTTATACCGGCGGCGAGATCGGACCGTGGGTGACTGTGCCGCAGACCGGGGAAGTATTGACTGCGCCGGCGGTATGGGTCAATCCCGCCGATCGCAGCACCTGGATATTCGTTGCCAATGACTACGGCATCTCCGGGCTGCAGGTGACCTACACCGGCCAGTTCACGCCGACATTAACGCCGCGCTGGCAGCGCGCAGGCGGCGGCACGTCCCCGCTGGTCGCGAACAACGTGCTCTATTACATGAACGGCGGCACGGTGACTGCGCTAAACCCGATCGCAGGGAACTCAACCGCGCTGTGGACGGCATCGACCGGCAGCTATATGCACTGGGAAAGCCCGCTGGTTGCCAATAGTGTCCTGTACATCGCTGACCAGGGCGGTTACTTGAGCGCTTACTCACTGTACGGTGTTCCGCCGCCACCGTCCATCTTTTACCTGCCCATCGTCATTCGTTGACGGTGCCGGTAGCGCAGCAGTCATCCGCGCGCCTGAACCGGAACAGGCGGTTTGATTGTGATTTCCCTCACGGATGCCGGTGAGTATGCTAAAATACGGCGACTTCCGCAGGTACGGTACGCATTAGCTCAGGCGGCTGGCTCAGTTTGGGCCAGTCTTGTTTTTGTGTGTGGTGTTTGTTACTTTAGATCAATCGTGTAGAGGTAGGGGATAATGCTGGTTCCACCGGTATCACAAGACGCCCAGGTCATCAACAACCTGTATACCATCCTGTATATCTTGTCCGCGTTTGTATTCCTGCTGGTTGAAGGGTTGCTCGTTTATTCGGTCGTAAAATTCCGCCGCCGCTCGGCCGGTGACACGCCGGAACAAGTGCACGACCACCGCGGATTTGAGATCACCTGGACCGTCCTGCCGATGATTCTGATAGCCGTCATTTTCCTGCTGGCTCTCAATTCGATGAGCCAGCTTGAGGCGTCCGGTACGCTCAACGATCCCCTGAACCACATTCATGGCATCAACGACCAGGTTGCCATCAAACGCATCAACGAGGCCAAGAAAGTCGATATGGTGATCGATGTCACGGCGCGCCAGTGGGTGTGGCAGTTCAAGTACCCGGACGGCAACTTCACCGTGAACCAGGACCTGGTTGTGCCTGCCGGGAAGACAATCCGCCTGGATATGGTCACCGCCGACGTCATCCACGCCTGGTGGGTGCCGGCGCTCGGCGGCACGATTTACGTCAACCCCGGCGAAACATCGTCGTTCTGGTTCAGCGCGCCGGTTGGAACCTATACCGGCCAGTGCAACCAGTTCTGCGGGCTGGCGCATGCTCAAATGCTCGCCAATGTCAAGGTCCTGCCGCAGGCCGATTACGACAAGTGGTACGCGCAGCAGGCGGCATCCAGTTCAACGCCTGCCGGGGCAGGCGATGTCGCGCGCGGCGAAGCCTTCTTCATGAATGGCCCGTGCGTGTCGTGCCACACGATCGACGGTACCAGGGCGCAGGGGAAAGTGGCTCCTCGCCCGCTGACGCACTTCGCCGCCTATGACAAGATCGCGCAGGTGATACCGAACACGCCGCAAAACCTGACTAAATGGCTGCACAATCCGCAGGATGTCAAGCCCGGCACGCAGATGCCCAACCTGGCGCTGAAACCGCAGGATATCGCCGATCTGGTCGCATTCCTGGAGTCTCTCAAGTAAGGTAACCGGGTGAGGCGCCTGTCGCCTTCCCGTGGATGTATTTAAGGAGTATTGTTGAATGGCCAGTGTAAGCATTCCAATCGAGAAACCCGGCATGTGGGCTAGGGTCGCCGCATGGTTGACTACCGTCGACCACAAACGCATTGGCATCATGTATCTCGCCTCGAGCTTTTTCTTCTTCCTGCTGTCGGGGATATTCGCGCTGATCATCCGCCTGCAACTCGCGCAGCCGGGCATGGAACTGGTGAACCAGAACGTCTACAACGAGCTGTTCACCATGCACGGCACCGGCATGATTTTCCTGTTCGTCATCCCGTTCCTGGTGGGCCTGGGCAATTACATCGTCCCGCTGCAGCTCGGCGCGCGCGATATGGCTTTCCCGCGCATTAACGCGCTCGGCTTCTGGCTGCTGCTCTTCGCCGGGCTGGTCATGGAAGGCGGCTTTTTAATCGGCGGCACGGCGTCCAACGCGGCGTGGACAGCCTATGTTCCGCTCTCCACCAGGCAGTTCTCGCCGCAGGTGGGCATGGATATCTGGCTGTTCGGCATCGTGTTGGTGGGCATCTCGTCCACGCTGGGGGCCGTCAACTTCCTGGTGACCATCTACACGATGCGCGCCCCCGGCATGACGCTGTGGCGCATCCCCTTCTTCACCTGGACGATTATCGTCACCGCCGCCATGATTCTGCTGGCGACGCCGGTGCTGACGGCCGCGCTCATCATGCTGATTTCCGACCGGAACTTCAATACGCAGTTCTTCACCACGGCCAATCCGCGCCTGTGGCAGAACATGTTCTGGTTCTATTCGCACCCGGCCGTTTACATCATGATTCTGCCGGCCATGGGCGTGCTTTCCGAGGTCATCCCGGTGTTCTCGCGCAAACCGTTGTTCGGCTGGAAGGCCATGGTGCTCTCGACCATCCTGATCGGCGTGCTCGGGTTCACCACATGGGTGCACCACATGTTTGTCAGCGGCGTCGACCCGCTGGTCGAACGCTTCTTCATGTTCACGACGATGGTCATCGCCGTGCCGACCGGCGTCAAGATATTCAGTTGGATCGCCACCATGTGGAAGGGTTCGCTGAACCTGAAGACCCCGCTGCTGATGTGCCTGGGCTTTATCTCCACATTCGTCATTGGCGGCATCTCAGGCGTGATGCAGGGCGCTATCCCCATCGACATGCAGGTTCACAACACCTACTGGGTGGTGGCGCACTTCCACTATGTGCTGTTCGGCGGCAGTGTCTTCGGCATCTTCGCCGGCATGTACTACTGGCTGCCGAAGATCACCGGCCGCATGTTGAACGACAAGCTGGGCAAGTTTCACTTCGCGCTGATGTGGATCGGGTTCAATACCGCCTTCTTCCCCATGCATATCCTGGGCCTGGAAGGCATGCCGCGCCGTATCGCCACCTACGCGGCGGACCGTGGCTGGGATCTGCCTAACCTGATCGCCACCATCGGCGCGTTCATGATCGCGGCATCGGTGCTGCTCTTCATGATCAACTACGTCGTCTCCATCGTCGCCAGAAGAGGCGAAGTGGCCGGCGACGACCCGTGGGAAGCGAATACGCTGGAATGGGCCACGTCATCGCCGCCGCCCGTGTACAACTTTGCGCGCACGCCGGTCGTGGAAAGCGAACGCCCGCTGTATGACCAGCGCATGGCGGCGCAGGCCAAACCGCAGGCGTGATTGTTTGTAGTAGTGTGATGTAAGGTCTGGAACTGGTGAGTGAGACTGGTTGTGAGAACTCTTAAGACGCTGTCGCTGCTGGCGGCGATTCTGGCTTTCGGCCTGGTCGTCGCCGGCAATCTGGTGCGCATCACCAATTCGGGGATGGGATGCCCCGACTGGCCGCTGTGTTACGGCAATGTCATCCCGGTTGCGCGGGCGGATGCCATCATCGAGGTGGCTCATCGCGCGTTCGCCGCTCTGGTGAGCGTGCTGGTCGTCGCCATCGCCGTGCTGAACTTCCGCTTGAAACTGAGCCGTGCCTTAGTGCGCCTGAGTGTGCTGACGCTCCTCATCCTGGCGGCGCAGATTGTGCTTGGGGCCATGACGGTGTGGATGCAACTGGCCGCCGGCATCATCGCCCTGCACCTGGCGACGGGCATGGGGCTGCTTGGCGCGCTGGCCGCGATGGCCATCCTGTTGCGCACTGAGGAACAGCCGCAGCCGACGCCGCAGGCGCGCAAGTTCGGTCGCGCCGCCGCGGTCAATGCTGTGGCTGTGTTTCTGCTGCTGACGACCGGCGGCGTCGTTTCGGGCAGCGGCGCTGCGCTGGCCTGCAACATGACTTTCCCGCTGTGCAACGGTTCACTGTTGCCGAACGGGGGATCGCTGGTGTTGATCAACTGGCTGCACCGCCTGATGGTCGCCGTGGTATCCGTGCTGGTGCTGGCGGCGGTGCGCCGCACGCTGGCAGCCGCCCGGGCGCAGCCGCCGGGCGTGGCAAAGGCGCTGCGCCTCAGCGTCGCGGCTATGGGCGCAGGGTTCATCATGCAGGCGGCCATCGGCATCCTGATGGTTATATCAGGCAGGCCGGATGCTCTGGCCACGCTGCACAATGCCACCGGGGCCTTCGTGTGGGTGAGCGCGCTCTCGCTGGCGATGCTCTCGAATCGCCTTCCTGTTGAACTGGCGGCGCGCGCGCCGCGCGCGGCGCGCCTGCCAGCCTGGCGGCAGACCATCAACGACTATGTGGCGCTGACCAAACCGCGCGTCATTTCGCTGCTGCTGGTGACGACGCTGGCCGGCATGCTGGTGACGCCGGCCGGCGCGCCGCCGCTCTATCTGATTGTGTGGACGCTGATCGCCGGCTACCTGATGGCCGGCGGCGCCAACGCCATCAATATGGCCTACGATCAGGACGTCGATATTCGCATGGGTCGTACGAAATTGCGCCCCATTCCCAGCGGACGCCTGACTTCGCGCCGCGCGTTCATCTTCGGCATCGCCCTGGCGGTGATCTCGTTCGCCATACTGGTGCTGTTCGTGAATATGCTGGCTGCTGTCCTTTCGCTGCTGGGCTTTCTCTACTACACGGTCATCTATACGCGCTGGCTGAAGCGCTCCACATGGCAGAACATCGTGATCGGTGGCGGCGCCGGCGCGATACCGCCGCTGGTGGGTTTCGCAGCCGCCTGCGGGCAGTTGACATGGGCCTCGCTGTTCCTGTTCGTCATCGTCTTCTTCTGGACGCCGCCGCATTTCTGGGCGCTCGCGCTGATGAAGCGCAAGGAATATGCGCTGGCCGGGATCCCGATGCTGCCGGTGGTGGCGGGCAATGCCGAAACATCGCGCCAGATGCTGCTGTATTCGTGGGGCATGGTGGCCTTGTCGCTGATGCTGGCGCCGCTGCAACTGATGGGTCCCGTATACATCGTCAGCGCGGTTGCGCTGGGGGCATTGTTCCTGCTGCGCGCCTGGCGCGTGAACCGCGAGCAGTCGCCGGTGGCCGTGCTCAGCCTGTATAAGTACTCGCTGCTGTACCTGGCATTGCTTTTCGCCGCCATGGTCGTCGATCGGATGGTCATTCGTCTATAAGGATTACGCAAAGGATTACGCAATGATTCCAAAGGCAATGGAGCGCCGCGCCCGCATTCTGGTCATCGCCTGCTTTGGGGTTGTGTTGATCGGTTCGCTGATCGGTTTATTGTGGATGAGCACGTACGCGGTGAAATGACGCGGCGTGCCGGTAACGAGGAATTGAGATATGGAAGGTAGCAATCAAACGGCTGCGCCGGTCGAAGTGGAAGAAGATGAGCCTGTTCATCTTCCGCCGCCCAGTTGGGCGCCGATTATCCTGGCGCTGGGATTGACGTTGATCGCGTTCGGCGTCGCGCTGTCGCCCATTGTCCTGATCGTCGGTGTCGTGTTTTTTCTGATTGGATTGGGCAACTGGATATCCGATGAGATCCGGAATGCTTCGGCGGCGGACGAGCACGCCGGGCAGCAGCCCACGCAAGGCGCGGCATGAGCGCCTTCACCACGCCGCAGTCCAGCATCCGGCGGCAGTTGCCGGTTGTGCGCCGCCGGCGATATAACCGCGGCCTGCTGGGCGCTGTCGCGTTCATCGCCGCGGAGTCGATGTTCTTCAGCGGCCTGTTTCTGGCGTACTTCTTTCTGCGCACCGATACGACCCTCACCGTCCGCTCCGATCAGCCGCTGCACCCGTCCATCGCGCTGCCGCTGTTCAACACGCTCATCCTGACAGTCAGCGTGGCGGCGATGGCGTGGGCCGAACGCAGCATCGCCAGGGATGACCAGCGCAATCTGATTGTCGGCACGACGGTTGCCGCCGCGCTGGGATTGATCTTCATGCTGCTGCAATCGGTGGAGTTTTCGCGCTTCGTCACGGAAGGCTTCACGCCCAACAGCAGCGCGTTCGGCTCGACATTCTTCGCGCTGCTGATCTTCCACGTGCTGCGCGTGTTCGCCGGCGTCACGTTCATGCTGATCGTACTGGTGCGCGCGTTCATGGGCCAGTTCAGCCGGCATCGCCGCGCCGCCGTGCAGGCCTGCGCAGCGTACTGGTACTTTATCTTCGCCGTCTGGCTGCTGGTGCTCGCCGTCCTTTACAGGAGTTAGATTTCGGGAGAGACATGGGGTCGCGCTTTGCACTGCGCTGGACGCTTATCGCTCTGGCCTGTGCGCTGGTCCTGCTGACCGCCGCCGTTGCGCTGCGGCTGGCGCGCCCGGCGCCGGTTGCGACGCCGACGCGTGTCTATAACATCGACGACCTGTTGGCCGCCGGCGAAATGCGCTTCGACGCCAACGGCGCCGGCACACAGATCATCAGCGGCACTATTCTTACTTTGAAACTGGCGCCGTATCCGCCGCGTTCGGCTGTTACCTCAACGGTGACGCTGGTGGCGCTGATGTCCGATGGCACGCCCGCCGAAACAGCCAACCCGACGCTGATGGTCGCGCCATCGGGGCAGGTGGCTTCGGAAGAATATCCGTTAAAGCATCGGATCGGAGGTGTTTATGACGCTGCTGGCGTATTCTTTCCCACTGGCGGTTCCTGGCATATGCGCGTCGACGTGTATGTGGGCGATGACATTCCCTCGAACATGCTGATGACCGTTAACGCACATTAGGCATGCTCCCCTCCCCGGGGCGGCATCGAAATTGCTCTAGATGATCTTGTCGTTCTTGCCTGCGGCCTGACGCAGGATATCCGTCTGACCGACGTGGTATGTCTCGTGCCAGATTAGATAGTTCATCATCCAGCCTATACTCGCGTGTGACAACTCAGCGATGACAACATTGCCAACCGCGTCCAGATCCGCCAGTGATAATCGCTCCAGAGCCGGGATGAGCCGCTGGTGACAGACACTCAGATCGGCAACCATCCGCTCAAATGGCAGCGCGTCGTGCCCGTCCTTCACCGGCGCTGAACCCATTTCATAACGCGCGGTCTGTTCATGCGACCAGACAGTCGGTTGGGATATCAGATGTAGCATCTTGTTGCGATTCTGCACGATATGTCCCATGACCCAGTTCAGGCAATTGGCATTGAAGGGCGGCTGGATCAGGCTTTCCTCGTGCGTCACGCCCGCTACCTGGGCTTGTATCACGCCGAAATTGCGATCGAGCATCTCTATCAAGGTTGCGGCATCGATCATCATCATTATTCCTCGACTTGTTACAGGTCAGTGACCCGTTGCGTATTCCCAGACCCACGATAGACGGTTTTCCGTTTTCGTCAAACGCAGTTCGTGCTTTAATCTAATCACGGAGGCGTCATACCTGTGGGAATCAAGATGGCCGGCGCAAGCTCTATTGTGCAAAGCTGTACCCCGCTGTCCAAGGCTCATCCTCTCGTCAACCGTATCGTCCGCGGCGACTTCGACACGGCGCGACCGCAACACAGCGCTGCGGCATTCTCGCCAGACACATCGGGTGACCGGCAATCCGGAAAGGTTCCAACATGAAACGCGATGTGGTGATTCAGGCGCTGGAGTGATGGATGTTTATGCGCTGCTGCCGAGGTATCGCGGGCGGCTGGCGTTTCACGGCGGCCTTTCCACACAGCGCACGCTCCCGTGCGGCAGTACGGATGACGTGCGCCGCGAATGCCAGAGGTTGATTGGAGCCGGCGCCGATGGCGGACGGCATGACCGGCCGCCTCACTGAAATCAGCCCGTTCCTGCAAAGCGACAACGGCTGGTTTGGCGGTGCCAACATGGGCTGGGAAGAGCAACCTTACTGGTTTCGCGGTTTCCACGACCTGGCGGTGCTTACAGGCGATGCGTGCCTGCTGGCCGAGGCGCAGCGCTCCACGGACAGAACGTGGCTGGCAGGCTCCGGGAGTAAAACCTGGCGTCTCTGGCGTGAAAGCCGTCGATAGTACATACTTGGCCTCATATGCCACTGATTCATGAACGGACATTCCGCGTGCGCTACGGCGAGTGCGACGCGCTGGGCCATGTGAATAACGCGCACTATCTGCGCTATATGCAGGAAGCGGCCTTCGACGGTTCCGCTGCCGCGGGATATGGGATGGAACGCTACGCCGCCATGCGCCGGCTGTGGCTGGCGCGCCAGACTGAGATCGAGTACCGCCGCCCTCTGCGCTACGGCGACTCGGTAGTCGTGAAGACATGGGTGCACGACTTCCGCAAAGTCACCTCTCGCCGCAACTATGAAATGCGCCTGGCCGCGACGGATGAGCCGGTCGCACGAGCGTACACCGAATGGGCCTTCATCGACATGGATACCGGGAAGCCGGCTCCGATCCCGCTGGAAGCCGTCGACTCGTACTTTCCGGAAGGCGCTCCGCCGCCGGCGCCGGCGCGCGCGCGTTTCCCGGCACAACCGCCGCCTCCGGCTGGCGTGTACAAGTCGCGCCGGCGTGTTGCCTGGAACGAAATAGACGGCGCCGGCTATATGAACAATCCCGTGTACCTGACGTATGCCGAAGACTGCGGCATCGACGCCATCGCCCATTTCGGCTGGCCGATCGCGCGCATGATGGCTGAAGGCCATGCGATTGTCGCGCGCAACCACGTGATCGAGTATCAGCAGCCGGCGGCGTTCGGGGACGAGATCGAAATAGCCACATGGGCATCGAATGTGAAACGCGCCAGCGCCGTCAGGCACTATACCGTGACCCGCCTGCGCGACGGCGTTGTGCTGGCGCGCTTGAATACGCTGGGTGTGTGGATGAACCTGAAGAGCGGCCTGCCGGAGCGCTTCCCCGCACAAATGCTTGAGGACTTTGCGTCGAATCTGGTGATGCCATGAATCTGATTGACTTGCCCAACCGCCCTGTCGTGCCTGCGCCCTGGGCCGAAGGCGATAACATCCCGTGGAGCGAGCCTGATTTCAGCGAGCGCATGCTGAAAGAGCACCTCAGCCAGGAACACGACGCCGCCAGCCGCCGTGCCGCGAAGATCGATCAGCAGGTCAACTGGATACACAATCACCTGCTGGGCGGGCGGACGACGAGCGTCCTCGATCTCGGCTGCGGTCCGGGCCTGTACACCAGCCGGCTGGCGGCGCTGGGCCACTCCTGCACGGGAATCGACTTCTCGCCGGCGTCGATCCGCTATGCCCGCAAGCAGGCCCGACAGGGCGGCCTGCATTGCACCTATTACGCCGAGGACCTGCGCTCCGCCTATTTCGGCAGCGGCTACGGAATGGTGATGCTGATTTACGGCGAATTGAATGTATTTCACACTGAAGCCG
Source organism: Chloroflexota bacterium (assembly GCA_021813225.1). Taxonomy (GTDB): domain Bacteria; phylum Chloroflexota; class Anaerolineae; order J036; family Brachytrichaceae; genus CAIXPS01. Next base: position 1,106 of record JAKALH010000040.1, on the reverse strand, counting down.
CCCATGATATCCTGCAGCGCGCCTGGCAGGCGCTGGCCCCGCGTGGCGCTCTGCTGCTGGAAGTCAGCGTGCCCGACAGCATCAGTTACCGCGGAAACCGCCCGCCGACGTGGTATTCCTCGCAAAACGGCCTGTTTTCCAGCCGTCCTCACATCGTCCTCGAGGAGAATCACTGGGACGAGGCCAGCCGAACGACGACGACCCGATACTACGCTGTTGACGCCGCTAGCGCCGGCGTATCCGGTTATGCCGTTACCTATCAGGCCTACACGCCGGATGAGTATGTGGCGTTGCTGCAGGAATGCCGATTCCACGATGTGATGCTTTACCCGTCGCTGATCGGCGTACAGGATGATTCCCAGAGCGACTATATGGTCGTGGTTGCGCGTCGACCGGCCTGAAGGTTACTGCCGAATGTCATTGCCATGTATGACGAAGTCTGCGAGTATGGCCGATATACCGGCGGCCGCCGATGAAGGAGTGCGATGAGCGAGCAGAATATATCCGTCCCATGGGGGCGTGATGAAGTCGCCTTCACGCTGCCGCGCGGGTGGCATGTCGCCGGTGTATTGTCGCCGCACGCCATTCCGCCTGTCTCGGATATGGCCGCGGAAGTACGCCGCAGCCTGGCCGCGCCGGTCGGGAGCCAGACCTTGCGGGACATCGCTCGCGCACGCCCCCGTGCGCGCGTCGCTTTGGTCATCGACGACGGCAGCCGCCCGACGCCGGTGGCCGGCATCCTGCCATTGGTCCTGGCGGAACTGGAAGACGCCGGCATCGCACGCGAGAGCATCACCCTCATCCCGGCCACGGGTTTGCATCGCGCGATGAGCCGTGATGAGGTAGCTCAGCGGGCTGGCGCGCCGGATGTTCCCCGGCCCCGCCGAAGTGCTGATTTTCCCGCAGGGCGGGATCATGTACCCGGCTTTTTAGCAGAGCGGCCGCTAAGATACAAGTGTCGCGAGTCTGATACAGGATAGATCAGTCAGCAGGCTATTGGCCGCAATTTGATACGACGATGAAAGCGATTGTTAACACCGGCGTGAACAAACTTGAGATGCTCGAACTGCCGATGCCGCAGCCCGGCCCGGGGCAGGTGCGCATCC
>JAKALH010000510.1 GCA_021813225.1 Chloroflexota bacterium | reverse complement strand
GGCGATCATCGCGTACAGGCAGCCCATCACGAAACCGCAGATTGAAATGATTCGCGGCGTCAATTGCGACGGCGTCATGAAGACACTTGAGATGCATAATCTGGTCAGAGAATTGGGGCGCGCAGAGACTGTCGGGCATCCAATGCGTTACGGTGTGTCTTTCGAGTTCCTGCAGCACTTCGGTCTGCGCGACGTGCATGAGCTGCCCAGGGTTGAGCAGCTTGAGGTGCTCGCAACGGGGACGGGGACGACCGCTGAAGACGCCGCGCAGCATATCGAGCCTGAAGTGACTCAACCGGCGCCAGACGCACCGACGGATGCCAACATTGTGCCAATGGACTGATTGCCACGACGGATGAAGCCGCAACGCTATCTTGCCGCCGCGGGCTATGGTTCGCGCCGCGCCTGTGAGAAGCTGATTCTGGCGGGGCGCGTCACCCTCAATGGGCAGCCATTGACATTCAACATGAATATCGGGGACGGCGACGATGTCCGCGTCGACGGCAAACCGGCGCTGGCGGGAGATGAACGGGTGTATATCGCACTGCATAAACCCGCGGGTTATATCTCCGACCGCGGGATCGCCCACGTGAAAAGCGCGCTTGATCTTGTCGACGTGCCGCAGCGGCTGTATGCTGTTGGAAGACTGGACAGGGATGCTACCGGTCTGTTGCTGCTGACCAACGATGGTAAACTGGCCTACCAGCTCACCCACCCTCGTTTTGAGCACGAAAAGGAATACCGCGTGCTGGTCGATGGGCAGCCGGAGCAGGCTGTGTTGCAGCAATGGCGCAACGGCGTCATGCTGAACGGCGAGATGACTGCCCCGGCACAGGTTATTTTCGAGACGGCGCTGGCGCGCCGCCAGGAGGGTTCCAAAAGCCCTGGGACAAAGAAGGCAACTGGTACTGGCACATGGTTGAGAGTTGTACTGCATGAAGGCCGCAAGCGCCAGATCAAACGTGTGGCAGAATTACTCGGGCATTCAGTGAAAGCCATCGAACGGGTGAGAATCGGGAGCATCACGCTGGGCGATCTAGAACCTGGACAATGGCGGAGGCTGACCAGTCATGAAGTAGACGGTTTGCGCGATCAATGAAGAGCGTTCCAACACAGGCAGCACTGGCGCAGAATTCCGAGCAGTTATACGCGACCTATGAAAATCGCAATTGACGGGCCAGCCGCCTCAGGCAAAAGCACACTCGGCGAAGCGCTCGCTGCCCGGTTGGGATACCTGTATTTCGACACCGGCGTGATGTATCGCGCGATTACGCTGGCTGCCATCCAGCAGCACATCGATATACGCGATGAAGCTGCGTTGAATGCTCTTGCACGTCAGGTAAATATCGAGGTGACACCCCCCCATGTGCATGACGGCAGGCAATACAGCGTGTGGCTGAATGGAACCGATGTCACCTGGCAACTGCGCCAACCGCAGATCGACGCCAATGTGTCAATTCCATCCACCTACCCGGGCGTCAGGCAGGAGATGGTTCGGCAACAACGACTCATCGCAGAAAAAGGTAACGTGGTCATGGTCGGGCGCGATATCGGCACGGTCGTATTGCCCGACGCAGACCTGAAGATATACCTCGATGCGACGGTCGAGGAGCGGGCCATGCGACGCCACCGGCAAGCGCTGGCGCGCAGCGAATCCAGCGATTACACATCCATCCTGGCAGCCATGCGTAAGCGTGATTTGCTGGACTCCTCACGCGAATTTTCGCCATTGCGAGCTGCGAGCGATGCCGTCATCATCGACTCTACCGGCCATGCGATAACGGAGATCATCTCCCGGGTCATGCAGATCATCGCCATGCACGGGACCGGCACAGGTAACGTTGCGTCTGGTAGAGCACAGTCTGTGACACCGGGATAAGCAGGCGCCGGCAAGTCGGGAATGGAGGTACCATGAAAGTCACCAGGGCCGTCATCACCGCGGCCAGCGAGTCTCAACGCAGCCTGCCGCTGCAGACGGTGGTCGATCGCGATGGCGTCCAGAAATCGGCGCTCCGCGTCATTGTCGAAGAAGCTCTCAGTGCGGGGATTGATGATATCGCTGTTGTGATCTACCCGGGAGACGAAGGCGCGTACCAGGCGGCCGTCGGCACCCGTGCGGCACGCCTGCGGTTCATCGAGCAACCAGCGCAGCGCGGTTACGGTTACGCCGTTTACTGTGCGCGTGAATTCGTTGGAGACCAGCCCTTTCTGCACCTGGTCAGCGACCATCTCTACATCAGCAGCGGGGTTTCAGGCGGTCGCCGCAAGACATGCGCCCGGCAGTTGATTGAGATCGCAGCAACAGAGAACTGCGCCATCTCTGCAGTGCAACCGACGCGCGAGAGTATGCTGCCCTATTACGGCATTGTCGGCGGCAGGCGCATTCCCGGTCGCGCCAACCTGTATACGATAGAGAACGTCATCGAGAAGCCCACTCCGACAGAAGCCGAGCAGCAGTTGCTGGTCCCGGGTTTGCGCGCCGGTTATTACTTGAGTTTTTTCGGACTGCACGTTTTAACGCCAGGCTTGATGAGCATCCTGTCCGAACAGGTAGCGCACTCCGATGAAACGACCGGCATACAGTTGTCCTCGGCGCTGGCAGCACTGGCCGCGCAGGAACGCTATCTGGCGTACGAAGTTCTGGGACGGAGATATGACATCGGGGTGCATTACGGTCTGCTGATTGCCCAACTGGCGCTGGCGCTCAGCGGGCGTGAGCGCGAGGACGTTCTCGCTCAACTCGTGGAGTTA
>JAKALH010000509.1 GCA_021813225.1 Chloroflexota bacterium | reverse complement strand
GCCAGTCTCGCGCCGAGACTGACAGTCGACTCGGGCGATACGGTGACGCTGCATTGTGTTTCGGGCGGGCCGGTCGAAATTGGCGTGCGCAACGACCTGCTGCCGGAGCACAGGGCGATCCTGGCGCAGCTGCAGCCCCATCTTGGACCGCACATCCTGACCGGCCCGGTCGCGGTACGCGGCGCAGAACCGGGCGATACGCTCGAGGTGCGCATCAAGTCGGTCGAGCTGCGCGTGGACTGGTCCTACAACGGCATCAAGCCTCTCAAAGGCACGCTGCCGGAAGACTTTCCCCTGCTGCGCATTCTGCAGATTCCGCTGGACCGCGCGAACATGACGGCGACGCTGCCGTTCGGCCCCGCCGTGCCGCTGCGGCCGTTCATGGGCATCATGGCGGTGGCGCCGCGCGCCGAGTACGGCGCAGTCTCCTCGATCGAACCGCGCGAGTTCGGCGGCAATATCGATTGCAAGGAACTGGTTGCGGGCACCACGCTGTTCCTGCCGGTGTGGGCGCCGGGCGCGCTGTTTTCCTGCGGCGACGGCCACGCCGCGCAGGGCGACGGCGAAGTCAATCTGATGGCGCTCGAAACGCCGATGTCCGGCACCTTCGAACTGATCCTGCACAAGAACAAAACCCTGACGTTTCCGCGCGCGCTCACGCCGACGCATTACATTTCCTTTGGCACCGACCCCGACCTCGACGATGCGGCCAAGCAGGCGCTGCGCGAGATGATCAAATGGCTGGTCGAACTCAAGGGCTGGGCACCCGAGGACGCCTACACCTTCTGCAGCATCGCCTGCGACCTGCGCGTGACGCAACTGGTCGACGGCTTCAAGGGGATACACGCGATGGTGGCGCGTGCGCTGATCGATTGATGCGCGCACTATTGAACACCATGGCGGCCATGATGGCGCCGTGTTCGGTGAAGGCATAAGGAGGGTAGCGTCGGCCGCCCCAGGCGCGCTGCTGCAAGCCCGTTCTTGAGGTCGCAAATTGCGACCTCAAGAACGCAACTTGCTGATGCCGACAGCACAGTATCTCTGTTGCCACTCCCTCTCTCGTACGCGTCGTGTTCTGCGGTAACGGGGCCCCAGCATCACGATTGCGCATTTCGTGCGACTTCATATTCTTGAGGCCACATTTTGCTGCACGATATGGTCGTGATGCACCAAGATAATGCGCAATCCAAAAAACAAAGCTCGGCGTTGCCTGCATCGTTCCTTTGTAACTATATGATGCAAAACGAACCGCGCCTCTCTGGCACGCAATCTGCTTTAACGTAGATCGAGAGTTGCAGATGTCATGGCCTCTCTCGTCGCCAGCCGTGACCCAAACAGAGAGATGGATGTGTCAGAGCATGAGTGCGTTCACCCTTCTAGATAGTAACCTGGGTAAGTCGACCGGCGTCGCAAAGGACAGGGATGCGCCACGCTGCAGGTTTCTCCACGGCGCGGCCGTGGCGGATAACAGGCAATTGCGGTTGGTGCATTCGAAATGACGATTGCTCCAAGCACCGATGCATAGGTCGTCGATCCAGGTTCAGGTAATGCCAATCGCCACATATTTTCGCGTCTGATTATGTGGTCCACCAATTAGCAACCCATCGGAGAAGTCAAACATGGCCATCAAACGTCCCACCCTCAACCAGCTCCAGGACGTCGCGCTGAGCTTGGGCATTCATTTATCGGGAGACCAGGCGAATACCTACAACACCCTGTTGCAGGGAAACTTCGATGCCTATGACGCTATCGATGCGATGCCCGACTTTGTTCCCGTCGTCAACTATGCGCGCACGCCGGGTTACCGACCCTCCGGCGAGGAGAACAAGTACGGTGCCTGGTACGTGAAGACGACTATCAAGGGCGCGCCCAGCGGCAAGCTGGCGGGCAAGACGGTGGTGCTGAAGGACAACGTTTGCCTCGCCGGCGTGCCGATGATGAATGGCGCGTCGACGCTCGAAGGTTATGTGCCCAACGTCGACGCCACCATCGTGACGCGCCTGCTCGATGCCGGGGCCACGGTTGTCGGCAAAGCGGTCTGCGAATACTTCTGCTTCTCCGGCGGTTCGCACACCAGCGCGTCGGGCCCGGTGCACAACCCGCGCCGCATGGGCTATTCGGCCGGCGGCTCGTCCTCGGGCAGCGCGGCGCTGGTCGCAGCCGGCGAGGTCGACCTGGCCATCGGCGGCGACCAGGGCGGTTCGATCCGTATGCCAGCGTCCTACTGCGGGGTCTACGGCATGAAGGCGACGCACGGGCTCGTTCCCTATACGGGCGTGATGCCGATCGAACTCACCATAGACCACACTGGCCCGATTACGGGCACCGTGACCGACAACGCACTGATGCTCGAAGTGCTGGCCGGCCCCGACGGCCTCGATCCACGCCAGCATGCCGGTCAGACCGCCAAACCCTACAGCCAGCTGATGAAGGACGGCGTGCGCGGCCTGAAGATCGGTATCGTCAAGGAAGGTTTCGGCTGGCCGCAGTCAGACGCCGCCGTCGACGCCAAGGTGCGCCAGGCCGCCGAGGTGTTCACCAAGCTCGGCGCCAAGGTCTCCGAAGTGTCGGTGCCGATGCACAGTGTCGGGCCGGCGATCTGGCTGCCGATCGCCGCCGAGGGCGCGACTCAGCAGATGATGAAGGACAACGGCCACGGCTTCAACTGGAAGGGCCTGTACGTCACCAGCATGATCGATTTCCACGCCGGCTGGAAGCAGCGCGCCGACGAGTTGTCGGAAACGCTGAAGCTCACGATGGT
>JAKALH010000508.1 GCA_021813225.1 Chloroflexota bacterium | reverse complement strand
CACGCCCAGATTTTCCAGGTGCGCCCCGCCTTTGATCAGCACGCCGCCGCGCGCGGCGCGCGCGATGCCGGACAGAACCGCCGACGGGGTGGCGATGGCCAGCGCGCAGGGGGAGGCCGCCACCAGCACCGCCATGGCGCGGTAAAAGGATTCGGCAAAGGGAAATCCAAACAGCGGCGGAAGCGTGATCAGCAACACGACGCCTACCAGCACGGCCGGGACAAAAGTCCGTTCAAAACGGTCAGTGAATCTCTGCGTCGGCGATTTCTGCGTCTGCGCCTCGGCCACCATTTCCACCATGCGCGCGAGGGTGCTCTCGCGCGCGAGCCGCGTCACCTCGACGACCAGCGCGCCTTCGCCGTTGACCGTGGCGGCGAATACCTTGTCACCAGGCCGCTTGTCCACCGGCATGGATTCGCCGGTGACCGGCGACTGGTCCACCGCCGAGTCGCCCGACGCCACCTGGCCATCGGCGGGGATGCGCTGGCCGGGCTTCACGATCACCCGGTCGCCGCGCTGCAATTCCTCCACCCGTACCTCGATTTCCACGCCATTCCGCTGCACGATGGCAGTCTTGGGCGCCAGCCCCGCCAGCGCTTCGATGGCCTTGCGTGCGCGGTCCATGGCCATGTGTTCCAAGGCATGTCCCAGACTGAACAAGAACAGCAGCAGCGCACCTTCCTCCCAGGCGCCCAGCGCCGCGGCCCCGGCCGCCGCGACGATCATCAGGGTGTCGATGTCGAAGCGCCGGCTGCGCAAGCTCTGCCAGGCATCGCGCAGGGTATAGAAGCCGCCCGCCGCGTATGCGCCCAATAACAGGCCGAGCGACAGGCCGCGCGGCGCGCCGGCGAGGCCTGCAAGCCAGCCGGCCAGTAGCAGCAAGCCGGCAATGCCACTGAAAATGAGCTCGCGACGCTCGGCGAACCATCCGGCCTCGCGGCCTTCCTCCAGCACGGCATAGCCAAGCGCCTGGATGCGCCCGACAATGGCCGGGCCCCCGATTTTTTCGCTGTCGAATTCCAGGCGCAGGCGCTCGGCAGCGTAGCTGACTGAAGCTTCCAGAACGCCGTCCATCCGTTGCAGGGCGTGTTCGATCACGGTGGCGCAGGTAGGGCAATCCATGCCGTCGATGCGCAGGTTCTCGTGGTGAAACCGGTTCCCGATCTTGGCGCCGGCCGCTTGCGCCAGCTCACGCACCCGGTTCACGCGGAACCGCTGCGGGTCATAGTGCAGGCAAAGACGGGCGCTGCCGTTTTCGTGGACGACGTGTACTTTTTCCAACCCTTCGGCCTGCAGCAATCCAGTCAGCCGCCCTACACAGGTGTCGCGCTCATCGGCGATATCCGGCAGGACCAGGGAAAAGTCCAGTTTAAGTTTTTCAGCCATGATGCTGCTCCTCAAATACACCTCTTTCGGCCGTGTGCAACTGAGCCAAAGCTGGCTCAGTCCTCTACGGGATTATTTCCTCACACGTTGCAACTCGACTTCCCCGCCGCCTGGCTTCTTGCAGCGCAGACGCCAGTCGTCCCCGTGGCGCAGGTGGTCGCAGTCGAGTGTTGCGCCGTCGGCCGACGTCAGCGTAGTCGAGCCGATCAGGAAATCCATCTCCTGCTTGATGTGCGGGTGTTTGTGCGCGGGGTCCCAGCCGAACCGGAGCGCCTGTTCCCCAGTGCTGTCCAGGTGCAATGGCCCGGCGGCGCCCGAGTACGTCTTGCCTCCGAGCATCACGATGATGCGTGCGGTGCCCAGATACAGGGTAGGACTCTCGACGGTGGCAGTAGCCGTGGTGCCTGACACCGGTTTCAGCAACGAGGTCTGTGTGCAGCCTGCCAATGCGAAGATCAGGGCGCCCAGCCCCAAAGTGTGCACAGCGGATTTCATGTATGTCTCCTTTCAAGATCCAAGTCGGAACTGACATCGAAAACGGCTGGGCCCAGGACTGCCGCGGTCGGTCTCATTTGCTCAGGGTTGAACATCCGCCTCCTTGTGGAACAATCGGTACAGCACCGGCAGCACCAGCAGCGTCAGCAGTGTGGACGAGAGGATGCCGCCGATTACCACCGACGCGAGCGGCCGCTGCACTTCGGCGCCGGTGCCGACGTTGAACGCCATCGGCAGGAACCCAAGGCTCGCGACCGACGCGATCATCAGCACCGGCCGCAATCGGGTCAGTGCGCCTGCCACGATGGCTTCGTCGATCCCCATCCCCTGCGCCCGCAGGTCGCGGATACAGGAAACGATCACCAGGCCGGTCAGCACCGCCACGCCGGACAAGGTGATGAAGCCGATGCCGGCCGAAATCGACAGCGGTATGCCGCGCAGCCACAGCGCGAGTATTCCACCGGTCAGTGCCAGCGGCACGCCGCTGAAAACGAGGGCCGCGTCCTTGGCCGAACCGAAGGTCATGAACAGCAGCCCGAAGATGAGCGCGAGCGACAGCGGCACGACTACTTGCAGGCGCTTGGCGGCGGACGCGAGCTGTTCGAAGGTCCCGCCGTAACTCAGCCAATAGCCTTCGGGCAGCCTGATCGCGGCGTCGATACGATTTTGCGCCTCGCCGATGAAGGAGCCGAGATCGCGGCCGCGCACGTTGGCGGTCACCACTACGCGGCGCTTGCCGTTTTCGCGGCTGATCTGGTTGGGGCCGGGCGCCACGTCGAACTGCGCGATCTCTCCCAGCGTCACATAGCTCGCTGCCTTTGCCATGCTGCCCGCGCCGTCCGTGGGCAGCGGAACCGGCAGGCGCTTCATGGCTTCCACGT
>JAKALH010000039.1 GCA_021813225.1 Chloroflexota bacterium | reverse complement strand
GATTCATCACGCGCTCCTATGAAAGTTCTTTCTGACGATAAATTATCGACCGCTTATCGAATTTGAAAAGTCACGTTCAGTTGTGATAACAGGTGATTTTTATCATCAATTTGTGAATAAATTCACGACGGGTGTGCGCAAGTGGAATTCGAGGCTTATCGCAGCCGCGCATGATCAATTCGCAAGGAACCCTGCTGTTCGGGGTCCTTCCATTTACTTTGTTAAGTGACTTTGCATCACCCGCGGTAAAATATACCAGTATGACAAGACTCTATTTCTAGATTCTAAATTGTGCTGCACACAATAATAGATATCTAGACTATACGTATGGGGGCGCTGTCTTGTGCACATATCGTTGGTGGAAAGTGCTAGCCACTCTAGTCCTCAGCACAATAGTTGTGCTACTCATGTCTGTGTCACTGCGTGCGGCAGATCCGTGTCTGATCGCAGAAGACGGAAGTTGTCTGCCTGCCCCGCAGCTTGTAAAAGCGAACCCGGTTACCTACAATCATGAAAGGCATGCTGTGGCACAAGAGACAGCGATCCTCGTCAAGCGAAAATCGAACGTTACACCAGCGAATTTCAGGGCGGAACTACAAGCTCTTGGACTGCGTAATATCGTTGGCCTGACTGTCAAGGGTTGGTGGAGGGTGCCAGTGCCGCTTGGGGAAAGCGCTGACCAATTGATAAATCGACTGACTGGAATGCACGACGTACAACTGGTCGAGAAAGACGGGATGATGCAGGCATCATTTACCCCAAACGATCCCTATTTCTCTTTGTATCAGTGGGGACCTCAGCAGATTCAGGCGCCGACTGTCTGGGATATGGATGGCGGCAGTCCAGGAGTATGGTTAGCCGTCGTGGACAGCGGCATAGATTACAACCATCCAGACAGTCCGTATTTTCTTTACCGTGGCTATAACTTCGTGAACAATACAGCTGATCCATATGACGACTATATGCACGGTACTCATGTGGCAGGAATTGTTGCAGCCGCGGCAAACAACAGCGTAGGGATCGCAGGGCTATGCTATTACTGTGGTCTGCTGGCGGTAAAGGTGATGGAGGATTCCAGCGGCGGTTCGTATAGCAATATCGCAAGCGGAATTGAGTATGCCGCATACTGGGGCCAGCAATACGGTAAAAAGACCATCATAAACCTCAGCTTAGGTAGTCCATATTACTCTGCGGTAATAGCTCAAGCTGTAAGTGATGCCCAGGGTATGGGTGCGCTTGTGATTGCTGCAGCTGGCAACAATGGCCCTGGCCTGCCGAGCTATCCTGCCGCGTTGCCCGGGGTAGTCGCGGTAGCAGCAACTGACCCACTGGATAATCCAGCATCATTCTCCCAGTATGGTTCCATTGCGGCGCCGGGCGTAAATATACTATCGACTGTGCCTGGTTGGTACACTTACCCACCATACACATACTCGAGTGGTACATCTATGGCTGCCCCTCACGTTGCTGGGGCGGCAGGTCTTGTCTGGTCACTCTTCCCGGGCTGCACAAGCTATTCTGTAGCTGCTGAATTGGAGAGTACAGTAGATATTCCGCCTGGGTGGAATGCCAACTACGGGTCAGGACGACTGGATGTCAACAATGCAATTCTCCGATTTACATCCAGTACTCTACCCAGCGCTAACACCGGGTTTTTTTATAACTCAAATATTTACTCATTTGGCGGCGCTGGTTCAAAGAGCTATACCGTTGTTTCTGGAGCATTGCCGCCCGGTATTGGACTAAGCAACTGGGGCTGGGTCTATGGCACACCCAGCCAGCCCGGTGTTTATACCTTTTATATTCGTGTTTCTGACGGTATTTGTGAATATGTTGATCGTCAGTTCAGCATAGCTGTCTATGCGCCTGTCTTTCTGCCGATAGTCGCTAAGAATACCGGTGGGTAATTTTTGCAGTAGCTTGATTCACCGTATATTTGATCGTCAGGTCATGATTAATACGGTGTGGTGTCATTGTATCCGTCGAGCACCGGAGACAACACTTGGCACTCACTCCGCCAGTTTGCCAAAAACCTCTTGACAAGCCCTCGCGCGGGTGTTAATATTTAGCCCGTGATTAGCACTCTCTCTCCAGAGTGCTAACTTTATGATGGACAGCAGACAAAAGAGGGTTTTGTTTAATAACACCTGTCCTATCTATCCGGAGGATTTTCACATGGCGAAGAAAGCTGAGGAAGCAGCGAAGTTGAATCTGCGCCCGCTGGCAGATCGTGTCGTGATCGAATCGGTGGAGGAAGACGAACAGACGTTCGCGGGCGGCAAGCTGGTGCTCCCCGAAACCGCGAAAGAAAAGCCGCAGAAGGGCCAGATCCTGGCAGTTGGCCCCGGTCGCACGGACGACGACGGCAAACGCCTGCCCATGGACGTGAAAGTCGGCGATTATGTCCTGTACGCCAAGTATGCCGGCACCGAAGTGAAAGTTGATGGCCGCAAACTGCTCATCCTCAAAGAGAGCGATATCCTGGCGGTCGTGGAGTAAGTCAAGTCTGCGTATACAGCCCGCCCCGGCCGGCTGGTACCCAATCTCTGGAGATAAGCAACTATGGCAAAGCAACTGAAATTTAATGAAGAAGCCCGCCGCGGCCTGCAGCGCGGTGTGGATGTTCTGGCTAGCGCCGTCGCGACCACCCTGGGTCCCAAGGGACGCAACGTGGCGCTGGACAAGAAATACGGCGCCCCCACCGTCACACACGACGGCGTCACCGTGGCCAAGGAAATCGAACTGGCCGACCCGTTTGAGAACATGGGCGCGCAGCTTCTGAAGGAAGCCGCCACCAAGACCAACGATATCGCCGGCGACGGCACGACCACCGCCACCGTGCTGGCTCAGATCATCGTCCACGAGGGCCTCAAGCTCGTGGCCGCCGGCACCAACCCCATGCTGCTGAAGCACGGCATCGACGCGGGCGTCGAGGCGATCGTCAAGCAGCTCAAGGAACTGGCCATCTCCGTCAACAAGCACGACCAGATCGCCCAGGTGGCTACCATCAGCGCGCAGGATCCCGAAATCGGCAAGCTCATCGCCGATGTGATGGACAAAGTCGGCAAGGACGGCGTCATCACGGTCGAGGAGAGCAAGAGCCTGAGCTTCGAGACCGAGTACGTGGAGGGTATGCAGTTCGACCGCGGTTACCTGTCGCCCTACTTCGTCACCTCGCCCGAGGCGATGGAAGCGGAAATCAAGGAGCCGTACGTCCTGATTTACGACAAGAAGATCAGCGCGGCGCAGGACATCATCCCGCTGCTGGAGAAACTGGTGCAGCGCGGCAAGCGCGACCTGGTCATCATCGCCGAGGACGTGGACGGCGAAGCGCTGGCCACCCTGGTGCTGAACAAGCTGCGCGGCATGCTGAACGTGCTGGCCATCAAGGCCCCCGGTTTCGGCGACCGTCGCACCGCCATGCTGCAGGATATCGCCATCCTCACCGGCGCGTCCGTCATCAGCGAAGTGACCGGCCGCAAGCTGGAGAACGTCGACATCCGCGACCTGGGCACCGCCGGCCGCGTTGTCTCCACCAAGGATGACACCACGATCATCGACGGCGCCGGCGACGAGAAAGCCATCAAGGGCCGCATCGACGAGATCCGCGTCGAGATCGAGAAGAGCACCAGCGACTACGACAAGGAGAAGCTGCAGGAGCGCCTGGCCAAGCTGAGCGGCGGCGTCGCCGTCATCCGCGTCGGCGCGGCGACCGAGACCGAGTTGAAAGAGAAGAAGCACCGCGTGGAAGACGCCCTGAGCGCCACCCGCGCCGCGGTTGAGGAAGGCATCGTCCCCGGCGGCGGCGTCGCCCTCATGCAGACCGTCAAGGCGCTCTCCGAGGTCACCCTGGAGAACCCCGATGAGCAGGTCGGCGTGAACATCCTCAGGCGCGCGCTCGAAGAGCCGATGCGCCGCATCGTAGAGAACGCCGGCGCCGACGGCAGCGTCATCATCGAGAACGTGCGCCGCCAGGGCAAGGAAAAGAAGTTCATCGGCTACGATGTCATCAGCGGCGACTACGTGGACATGATCAAGGCCGGCATCATCGACCCGGTCAAGGTCACCCGCGGCGCGCTGCAGAATGCGGCGTCCATCGCCGGAATGATCCTCACCACCGAGGCGCTCATCACCGACATTCCTGAGAAGAAGGAAGCGCCGGCGATGCCCCCGGGCGGCGGGATGGGCGGCGACTTCTAAGCCGGCCCGGACTGTTGTGACCCCGAACCCCGCCTGTGAATGCAGGCGGGGTTTTTATTTCGGCTGTATGGCGCGCGTCATGCAGCAGTCGCGATACTTTTGAGAACGACGTCGCCGAAGTGTGATATAACTTGACGGTTGTACGATTCGTCTGTCGTCTTGCGCATCAGGAGAGAACACATAGCCATGTCAGCCGTTAAGACTTTCCGCCGCGCCGCCGTGCCGGTCATTGCCGCCGGCGCGCTTGCGTTAGCCATGAACGTGTCGCCTGCCCTGGCCGCCACCGCGCTGCAGGACACCTATGGCCCCGGCCTGAACCTGCTCAGCAACCCCGGCCACGAACACCCTGGCGTCTACTTCGGCGGCCGCGGCGAAATCAACGTCACCTGGAGCTGGGTGCCGTTCTGGGAGGAACCCCCCGCCGGCGATAATCTGCGCGACCAGAACTACCGCACGCCGGAGTTCCGCCCCACCTTCGCCAGCCAGTATCCGTATCGCGTGCACTCCGGCGGCGGCTCGGACCGCTGGTTCAACTTCTACGCGCTGAACCATGCCGCCGGCATCATGCAGGTGGTCAAGAACGTGCCGATCGGCCGGAAGATGCGCTTCACCAGTTGGGTGCAGTTGTGGTCCAGCAACGTGACCAGCGACCCGCCGGTATCCACGCAAGACGGCAACCTGCGCATCCGCGCCTGCATCCAGACGGACGGCGGCCCGCGCAATATGGTCAGCCCCAACCTGGTGTGCTCCGACTGGGCGCAGCCCTACGACAAGTTCGATCAGATTTCGGTGGATGCCACGCCCATCAGCAACACCGTGCTGGTGCTGTTGCAGTCCGATGCGTCCATCCCGGTGCAGCACAACGACGCCTATGCCGACGACAGTTGCTTCGAGGTTCTGCCGGCTGACGGCAGCAGCATCTGCACCGGCGCCGGTTACGTGCCGTCGGCCATCGACGCCGGCGTGCAGCCGAATGTCGCCGGCAACGGCAGCGGCGCCGTCGGCGTGCCCGCCGCGCTGGTTGTCGTCAACGTGCCGGTCCCGACGGGCGACGGGCCGCTGACTGCGGCCAACTCCATCCTGGGCCTGAATGTGCGCAGCGACCCGAGCATCAGCGCCACCAACATCATCGGCTTTGCGAAGCGCGGCGACGTATACACCGTCACCGGCATCAGCGCCGACAGCAAGTGGTTCCAGATCACCTATAACAGCAACCCGGCGTGGGTCTACGCCGCGCTGACCGTGCCGAACGCCGCGGCCAAGGCGGTCGCCGTCGTACAGCCGTAATCGGCGCAGGCGAACCTGCCCACAGGGGGAGATGACCATCTCCCCCTGCTTCGTTTATACTGCGCACACATGGCAGCAGCACCTGAGTCTCCCGCGCCCGCAGTCAAAAGCATCGCCCGCACCTGGTGGCCGCTGGCGGCCAGTTGGCTGCTCATGGCGGTTGAACTGCCGGTCGTCAGCGCCATCATGGCGCGCCTGAGCAACCCCGAAGTGAGCCTGGCCGCCTATGGAGGCATCGTCCTGCCGCTGGCGCTCATCATCGAGTCTCCCATCATCATGCTGCTGGCTGCTTCGACCACGCTCAGCAAGGATTGGGACTCGTACCGCAAGATCCGCCGCTACATGATGGGCGCCGGCCTGGCGCTGACGCTGCTGCATATCGCCGTCGCCTTCACGCCGCTATATTACGCCGTGGTGCGGGGCCTGCTGGGCGCGCCGCGCGAGATCGTGGAACCCGGCCGCCTGGGGCTGATGATCATGCTGCCGTGGTCGTGGGCGATAGCCTACCGGCGCTTCCACCAGGGCGTGCTGATCCGTTTCGGGCACTCGCGGGATGTGGGCGTCGGCACCGTCGTGCGGCTGAGCGCGGAAACAATCGTGCTGGCCGCCGGCGTGCTGCTCGGCACACTGCCCGGCATCGCCGTCGGCACGGCGGCTGTGGCGGCCGGCGTGGTGAGCGAAGCCGGCTTCATCGGCTGGCGCGTGCAGCCGGTATTGCGCGGCGAACTGAAACTGGCGCCGCCTGCCGACCGCCCGCTGACGATGCGCGGCTTCGTCGCGTTCTATGTGCCGCTGGTGATGACCTCGCTGCTCAGCCTGCTGATCGAGCCGCTGGGCAGCGCGGCGCTCAGCCGTATGCCGCATGCGCTGGAGTCGCTGGCCGTGTGGCCGGTCATGCACGGGCTGATCTTCATGCTGCAGAGCGCCGGCATCGCCATGAACGAGGTGGTAGTGACCTACCTCGATGAGCCGGGCAGCGTGAAACCGCTGCGGAAATTCGCCGCGCTGATCGTGGCCGTCACGACCGGCCTTCTGATGCTGATGGCGGCCACGCCGCTGTCGATTCTATGGTTCAGCCGGGTGACCGCACTGTCGCCGGCGCTGGCGGAACTGGCCCGCACGGCGCTGTGGCTGGCGCTGCCCATGCCCGCGATGAGCGCGCTGCAGAGCTGGTTCCAGGGCGCCATATTGCACAGCCGCCGCACGCGCGGCATCACCGAATCGGTGCTGGCCTACATGCTGACCGTGGGCGGGCTGCT
This sequence comes from Chloroflexota bacterium, assembly GCA_021813225.1. GTDB lineage: Bacteria > Chloroflexota > Anaerolineae > J036 > Brachytrichaceae > CAIXPS01. Next base: position 5,433 of record JAKALH010000039.1, on the reverse strand, counting down.
GCTGGCCGGCGTGGCGCTGGGGCAGTTCACCGGGCTGTATGTGGGGCTGCTGGCATTCTCCAGCGGGATGGTGCTGCAGACGGTCTGGCTGTTCGTGCGCAGCCGCCCGGCCATGCGCCACGTCCGCCAGCGCGATGCCGAGGCGGCCTTGCCGGTTGCCGCCGCCGGTTGAGGCATCGGCCCCTAACGACGATGAAACCCGACAGGTCGCCCCAGACCTGTCGGGTTTGGATACCAGCCTGCGGCGTTTTCGCCATTCTTTATCACCCGTAACGGCACGCCGCGAACCATGGATAATAAGCGCTTGAGTGATCCACGGAAGGGCGCTGCACGAAGCGCCCGCCGGAGTGTGCGTGTCGCGAAAACGTTTGCTGTCATTTGTCGGGCTGATTCTGGCCGTCCTGATCGGCACCATTGCGCTCGATAACCTGCTGCCGGTGATCGGCCTGGCCCCGGCCGTCAGCCTGCCCGATCTGGCGCAGACCTACGTCACCACCTTCGTCGGGCTGTTCATCGAGGCCGCGCCGTTCCTGCTGCTTGGCTCCGTCGCCGCCGGGCTGATCGACGTCTTCGTCACCGCCGACGACATGGCGCGCGTCATCCCGCGCAACAAGTTCCTGGCGACGGTGATGGGCGCGCTGCTGGGGCTGATCTTCCCGGTGTGCGAATGCGGGGTGGTGCCGGTGGTGCGCCGCCTGTACCAGAAAGGTCTGCCGACCTCGGTGGGCATCGCTTTCATCCTGAGCGCGCCGGTGCTGAACCCGGTCGTCATCGCCAGCACCTACGCCGCCTTCGGCGCGTCCACCGTCTTCTTTGCGCGCATCGGCTTTTCGTTCCTGGTGGCGCTGTCGATCGGGCTGGTCTTCACCGCGCAGCCCAACCTGATGAGGGTCGTGCGCCCCGCCGCGCTGGGGCCGGTGCTGGGCGGCTCGACCGACTTCATCCCGCTCGAGTCGATCAAAGTCAACAATTTCTCGGCGCGGCTGCAACGCGCGTTCGGCATCGCCGCCGACGAGTTCTTCGACATGGGACGCTACCTGGTCGTCGGCTCGCTCATCGCCACCACGTTACAGACGGTCGTGCCGCAGCAATGGCTCATCGGAATCGGCAACAGCCCGGTGACATCCGTAATCGCGCTGTGCGCGCTGGCCTTCGTCCTGTCGGTGTGCAGCACCGTCGATGCCTTCCTGGCGCTCTCGTTCGTCAACACCTTCACCAGCGGGTCGATCATCGCGTTCCTGGTGTTCGGGCCAATGGTGGACATCAAGAGCACGCTGATGTTCCTGGGCGTGTTCCGGCGTAAGGTGGTCGTTTACCTGTTCGTGCTGCCGCTGCTGGCCGCCATCCTGATCGGCCTGGTGATTAACCTGAACCTGGCATGGTGAGGGGAGAGGTCGGAAGTCAGAAGTTAGAAGTCAGAGATCAGAGGCAAGAGGCGGGATGCCAGAGGATAGATGGCAGAAGCCGGAGGCAAGAGGCCTAAGTGCGGGGTATTCGCCGGGATATCCGAGGTGGATCGTCTGGGCTGCATGGTGAACCGGTGAAAAGACTCGATACGATGCTGAAAGCGGTTGTGCTGGGCGGGTTGGGGCTGATGTTCTACTCCAAGATCGTCGACGGCACACTCAACTTCTACATCAACCAGCGTTTTGTCTGGCTGTCGTTCGTGGCCGTGCTGATTCTATCCGCGCTGGCGCTGACGCTGGTCTACCGCCTGCTGGAGAGCCGCCGCGCTTCCGCACAGACGCCGCCGCACCCGGACACTTACGACGATAGCGCACACGACCATGAGCACGACCACGCTTATGCCGGCCATGATCACAGTCACAGGCTGTCGTGGGGGACGCTGGGCATCATGGCGATTCCGCTGGTGCTGGGGCTGTTCGTGCCGGCGCGACCTCTGGGCGCCAGCGCGGTCAACAGCCGCGGCATCGGCCTGACGGCCCCGCAGCGCGCCGGCAGCGTCACGCAGGCGCAGCGCGCCGTCACCGGGCCGAAGAACGTGCTGGACTGGCTGCGCGACTTCTCGAACAACCCCGATCCGCACGCCTTCGACGGCCAGGCCGTCGATGTGGTCGGTTTCGTTTACCGCGACCCGCGCAACGGGGCGGAGCAGATCTGGGTGTCGCGCTTTGCCATCACCTGCTGCGTGGCCGATGCCTCGGCGGTGGGCCTGCTGGTGCAGACCAGCGAGGCCGCCAGCCTGAAGAACGACAGTTGGATTCACGTCACCGGCAAGCTCCTGGCCGGCGAGTTCGCGGGGCAGAAGGTGCCGGTCATCATGCCGGACAAAATAGAGCCGACACAGCGGCCGGCAAACCCTTACCTGTATCCGTAAGGGCGAAGCATCGTCATTGAAGTTCCTATGGAGAGTTGTGCAGCGATGCTTCGCCCCTACTATGCGAGCGCATACGCCACGGCCGCCTCGGCGTGGATGCGCGTCGTGTCGAACAGCGGCAGCGGGCTGTCCTCGTCGCGCACCAGCAGGCCGATCTCGGTGCAGCCCAGGATGATGCCCTGCGCGCCCTGCGCCGCCAGCCCCGTCATGATCTCCGCGTAGCGCCGCCGCGAAACCGGTTTGATCGTCCCGAGCACCAGTTCGTCGTAGATGATGCGGTGCACGTCGTCGCGTTCTGCGGGGCCGGGAACCAGCACGCGCAGGCCGAAACGCTCTGCCAGGCGGCCGCTGTAAAAGTCCTCTTCCATGGTGAAGCGCGTGCCCAGCAGGCCGACGGCGGTCAGGCCGCGCGCGGCGATCCGCTGCGCGGTGGCGTCTGCGATGTGCAGCAGCGGGATGCTCATCGCCTGTTCCATGGCGCCGGCCAGCTTGTGCATGGTGTTGGTGCACAGCACGGCGAAGTCGGCGCCGCCGCGCTCCAGCCGGCGCGCCGCGTCGATCATGCTGGCGGCAGCCTCGTCCCAGCGCCCCTCGCGCTGCAGCGTCTCAATCTCTGCAAAATCGACCGAGACCATCAGGCTTCGTGCGGAGTGCAGCCCGCCCAGGCGCTCTTTCACCGTCTCGTTGATGCTGCGGTAATACTCAAGTGACGACTCCCAGCTCATCCCGCCGATCAGGCCGATCATTTTCATCGCGGTGTCCTCATTATGGTGATGAAAAAGAAGACGGGCTGATTGCTCAGCCCGTCGTACTTACCCCCCCACATTTGGGTAAATCTGCCTATATTGTGAAGGATAAGTAACCGGCTGTAAATACGTATATCTACGTAGTTACAAATCGTGTTTTTCTCCAATACCAGGATCTCTTTGGGTGTGACGCCGGCAGCACCAGGCCGGTTTTCATGTTGCCCTTCCAGTGGCGGAGCGGCTGCACCTATGCGCCGGCATACACCAGCAGCATATCAGTGAGAAACGCCAGCATGAAGCCGGTCAACAGCCCGGCGCCCCCGATCAGTTTCAGGCCGGGACGGCGGTTTACGTGCAGCAGTTCGGCCAGCACGTAGATCAGCGCGCCTTCGGCCAGCGCCAGGAACAGCACGGAAATCGGCGTGGAGACCACGCTGTAGCCGATCATCGTGCCTAGAAAAGTGGGGCCGCCGCCGATCAGGCCCATCAGGCCGATGAAGCCCCACGAGGGCTGCTGCCCGGCCAGCGGGCCGATGATGCCGAAGCCCTCGGTGGCGTTGTGCAGCCCGAAGCCGATGATGAGCAGCAGCGCCAGCGCGATAGCGCCGCTGCCGGCTGACTGGCCGATGGCCAGCCCCTCGGAAAAATTGTGCAGCCCCAGCCCGATGGCGATCATCAGCGCCAGCCGCGTGGGCGTCATCGCCGCCTGCCCGCTTGCGCCTTGCGCTCTCATAAAGCGCCCCTCGAAGGCCAGCAGGCCGAGCAGGCCGATGCCCAGGCCCGCCGCGAAGATGGCCGCCAGCGCGATGAAGTCCGTATACGAACCCTGCCCGGCCCCTGCTGCCTTCAGCGCCTGTTCGATGGGTTCTTCCAGGTGGATGAAGATGTCGTAGAGGAGAAAGAGGATGATGCCGGCCGAGATCATGGAGAGGAAACTGCGCGCCTTGTCGGAGATGACCTTCAGCCTGCCCAGGGGCAGCCCGATGTAGATCGTAAAACCTGCAATCGCTCCCAGCAGCACCGCCTGTGCAAAGTCCATAATTGCATTGCCTCCCTGTGATTCAACTCATGCTTAATGAATTAGTAAGTATATGCTAACTTGCGGCGATATGGTACACTTACTGGCGTAGCTTGTCAATACATCGGCGGCGGAAAAACCCCGCCGAACAGCGGATGGCATTCCCCGCCGGGCGGGCCAGAGGGACCCAGGATGCCAATCGGGGAGCGAAAGAGATGGAACAGGCGGCGATCCACAGCGCGGAGCGGCACCGCACTACGGCGACCGTTGAGGACTACCTGGCGCTGATTTTCGTGCTGGAGCGCGACAGCGTTCCGGCGGTCGCCTCGCGCATGGCGGAGCAGATCGGCGTGTCGCTGCCCACCGTCAGCGCCACGCTCAAGCGCATGGTGCGCGACGGCTGGGTCAGCGTCGGGAAGCACGAGGTCCGGCTCACGCCCGATGGGCGCAAACGCGCGCGCGCCGTGGCGCGGCGGCACTACCTCATCGAGCGGATGCTGCGCGAACTGCTGGACGTGCCGTGGTCGCGCCTGCACAGCGAAGCGCACGCCATGGAGCACGCCATCTCCGACGAAACCCTGTCGCGGATGCAGGCCCGGCTGCGCAACCCGCGCACCTGCCCGCACGGCAACCCCATGCCCGGCGAGGAGCAGGCCGTGGCCGCCTGGGTGAGCCTGCGCGATATGCGGCCCGGCGACAGCGGCGTCATCCGGCGTATCCACGAACTGGCTGAGGATAACGGAGAGTTGATGACGTTTCTGGAAGCCCACAACCTGATGCCCGGCGCGCGCTTCACGGTGCGCGACGTGCTGCCGTTCAATGAGACGATGCAGGTAGACACCGGCGGCGCGTCGGTGGCGCTGGGCCTGCGCAACGCGCAGTGGATTTATGCCGAGGCGCAGCGCCAGGCACAGGATGGCGCCGAACTGCAGCGTGCGCCCGTCCGGCAACTGCGTCGCGCCGGGCGGGCGCGCTCCAGTCGAGCCAGAAGCGGGTGAAACACCGAAGACCTGCGGCGAGCCTCCTAAGCCGCCCGGTCAGGGGAAGACGACCGTGCGGTTGCCGTACACCAGAATCTTGCGCTGGAGGTGAGACCAGATCGCGCGCGAGAGCACGACCTTCTCCAGCTCCTGGCCTTTGCGAAGCAGGTCCTCGACCGTATCCTTGTGCGTCACGCGCGCCACATCCTGTTCGATGATCGGCCCGGCGTCCAGGTCGGCGGTCACATAGTGGCTGGTGGCGCCGATGATCTTCACCCCGCGCTCGTGGGCGGAGTGATAAGGTTTGGCGCCCGGGAACGCCGGCAGAAACGAATGGTGGATGTTGATGAT
>JAKALH010000507.1 GCA_021813225.1 Chloroflexota bacterium | reverse complement strand
CGCCTGCTACGCTGGTTCCGGCGACTTTGAGAAAAATGCGACGCGATACTTTTTCAGTCATGATGTCTCCTCAGGGTGATAAACCGCTCAATTGCCTCCGATACGTTTGCAATGGGCGTGCCAGCTTCGACCCGAGCGCCGTGATCGTGTCGAATCAAGCACTTGCGTATCACTGCGACGGCGCACGCCGCCAATGGCGTTACCGCGGGGTAACGCGCCAGCTCGTAAGAGTTTCGTTTTCGTAACGCGCAGGACGCAGCCATGCATCGCCGATCCCTCCTTGCAGCCGCAGCCTGTGCCTCCATGCCCAACGCATTCGGGCAAAGTCCTGCGCGTAGCGGCAAGCCGCCGTTTCGATTCGGGGTCACCGACGTGTTTCTGCACGACGGTGCGATCCACTTCTGGCAGCAATTCCTGCAGGCGCAACTCGGCGGGCCAGTGCAGATCATCCAGAAATCGAGTTACCAGGAAGCGCTCGAGGCGCTGCGCTCGGACGAAATGGAGGCGGCGTGGATCTGCGGCTTTCCCTACGTGGTCGCTAAGGGTTTCGTGCGGCTGTGCGCGCAGCCCGGCTGGCATGGGCAACCGTGGTATCGGAGCTACCTCATCGCTTCGGCACAGCGCACCCAGGCACACTCCATTCGCGATCTGCGCGGCGACGTGTTCGCGTTCGACGACCCGCTGTCGAACTCGGGGTATCTGGTGCCAGTGGTGGCGCTGCGTTCGCTGGGCCAGACGCCTCAGAGCTTTTTCCGTCGCACCTTCTATACCTACTCGCTGCACAAGGTGGTTGAAGCGGTGGGCAGCGGCCTGGCCGATTCGGGCACGGTGGACGGATACATCTGGGAGGTGCTCACCCAGCGCCAGTCGCAGGCGGCACTCAAGACCCGCATCGTCGCCAAGTCCCGGCGTTACGGTTTTCCGCCCATCGTCACGCGCAAGAACCTCGACATCGCGTTGCACGTCCGCCTGCAGCGCGCGTTGCTCTCGGCCAAGAACGATGTGCAAGGCCGTGCCTTGCTGCGCAGCCTCGACCTGCAAGACTTTCTTCAGCCGCAGGAAAGCTGGTTCGACGGCATTGGCGAACTCGCCGCGATTCTTGACGGCACGCATCCGCCGATTCCTCTATCCGCCATTTACGACACCGCATGAGCGCGCCGGGCCGCTCCCAAGCGCTCATCCCGAAGCGCGTAGCGCGGAGGGTCGTCCAGTGAGCGCGGTTTCACCCGAGATTCCGAACGGCGGCGACACATCGGCGCATGCACCAGCCCGCCCCCGGGCCGCGCGCGTCTTGCCTGGCAGCCTGTTGCTACGCCTGCCGCTGATTGCCGCCACACTGGTTGCGCTCACTGCCCTGCTGATGGCAGCAGGACTCGGGCTGCTGACGCGGCAGTACCTGATCGAAGACGTCGATGCCGGCGCGTTCCAGGCCATGGCGGCGTGGAACAAGGGCCTGCCGACCTTAATCCAGCAGGACAACGTCTGGGGCGCCTACGAGGCACTGACCTCGGTCACCGGCGACCAGGTCGCCTCGCCGCCGCACAGCGCCTCGCTGGCGGTGATCGTCGGGGCTGGCGGGCGTGTGTTCGCCAGTTCCGACCCCGCGTTGTTTCCCACCGCCCGGGCACCGGTATGGTCCCCGCTGTGGTCGCCGGGTTCCTTGCAGGTGAACTCGCCATTGAGTGTGGCCAGTGCCCATCCTGGGCTGTCGCCGCCGATCCAGAGCGGGAACTGGCGCATTTATGTCAGCGCGCTGCGTACCGATTCTGGCGCTGGAGTTGGCACGCTGGTCTATGCGGTGAGCGACGCACTGTATCGCCAGCGCCTGCGCTCGATGACTTGGTGGATCGCCACGATCACGCTGATTGCGGTGCTGGTGTTCGTGCCCATCGTCTGGATGCTGACCCGTCGTCTGCTCGCACCGCTGGTGCGCTTGCAGGATGCGATGCGCCGCAACGACGATGCGACCCGGCGCATCAGTGGCGACCTCGCGGCACGCAACGACGAAGTCGGGCTGCTGGCCGCCGCGTTCAGCCGCCTGCTGGAGCAGGCCGAGCACGCCCGGCGCGCGGAAAAACTCGCCGCGGTCGGCGCGCTCGCCGCGGCCACTGCGCACGAGATCAACAACCCGCTCGGCGGCATGCTCAACGCACTGCACACGGCCAAACGTTTCGGCCAGTTTGACGACACCACGCGCCAGACCCTGGAGCTGCTCGACCGCGGGCTCGAACAACTGCGCAACACCGCGCAGGCACTGCTCGCGCAGACCCGGCCCGACCAACGCGACCTGACGGCGCAGGACTTCACCGATTTGATCGAAATCATCAGGCCCTGCCAGCACGAGCGCGGCGTGCGTCTGCACAGCCACATCGACCTTCCCGCAACACACATCGCCGCTGCCGCCGGTCCGGTGCGCCAGGCCACGCTCAACATCCTGCTCAACGCCTGCCACGCCGCCGAACCTGGCTCCACTCTCGAGCTCGAGGTGGAGGTGTTCGGAGATGCGCTGCGCGTGCAGGTGCGCAACCGCGGCCCGGCCCCGCCCGCTGCGCTGCTTCTAGCAATCGCGCCGACGCGTTTGCCGGAAGGCGTGGGTTTCGGCCTGTGGGAAAGCCGCCGCCTGCTGAGCGACGTCGGCGGCACGCTCAAGCTCGCCCACACCGGCGGCGTCACCACCGCGACCATCGACATCCCCCTGCGGCGATGATTACGAACATCCGGATATACGATAGTCGCATAGCGCCCGGCCATGAACTGGACGCGCCACCC
>JAKALH010000506.1 GCA_021813225.1 Chloroflexota bacterium | reverse complement strand
CAGGTCGGCGGTCGTCAGCACCGCATGGCTGCCCGCCGCGATGTACAGACAGTACAGTAATGCGCCGGCAGCCAGGAAGGCCAGCCCCTTCATCAGCGCGTGGTTGATCAGGTGGAAGAAGGCGCCTTCGGCGCCGGCGGGCTGCCCGGAATAGACGGCGATGCCCAGGCCGATCAGCATGTAGCCGATATGGCTCAGGCTGGAGAAGGCCAGCAGGCGCTTGACCTGCGTCTGGCGCAGCGCCAGCAGGTTGCCCAGCAGCATATTCAACGCGCCGAAAGCGAAAAAGATCGTGCTCCACGACAGCGTCAGCGCGCCGAGCGCCGCCAGGCTGCGCAGCAGCGCCACCAGCCCGGCCTCGATCATCACGCCCGAAAGCATCGCGCTGATGCCGCTGGGCGCCTGCGCGTGCGCGTCGGGCAGCCAGGTGTGCATGGGCACGAGAGCGGCTTTGACGCCGAAGCCGATTACAAACAGCGCGCCGGCCGCCAGCAGCGCCGGAGTATAGGCCGATGCGCGCGCGGCAGCCGCGATCTGGTCCAGCGCCAGCGTGCCGGTCTGCGCCCAGACCAGCGCGATGCCCAGCAGCGCCAGCGCCGAGCCGGCGGCGCTCTGCACCAGGTATTTCACACCGGCTTCCAGCGAGGCGGTCTGCTCGTGGTAAAAGGCCACCAGCAGGTACGACGACACGGCCATGGCCTCGAACCACACCCACAGGTTGAACAGGTCGTTGGCGCAACCCAGCCCGATCATCACGCCGACCATCAGCATGAGCAGCGCATAGTATTTCTCTTCGCCTTCGCTGTTCGCCATGTACGGCGCGGAAAAGATTGCGACGAGTGTTGAGAGACCCAGCACCGCCGCAGCCAGCAGCAGGCTCAGCCCGTCCAGGCGCAGGGTGACCGACTCGAAGCTGTATGTCAGCGGGCCGCTGGACTGAAATTGAACCGCGGCGGACACGAAGGCAACCCACGTCGCCAGCAGCACAATGAGCGACAGGCAGGCCGGCAGGCGCGTAGGCGGCGTTTCCAGAATCAACTGGCCGTCCAGCGTCACCGTGCGATAGGCGGAGCGGCTGAGCGGGATGCGCCCGATGACGTAGATGAAGGGCGCCGCCAGCAACGGCAGCGCAATCAGCCAGAGGAGCGTGCTGTTCATCGCGCCCCCAGTGCGAGGATTGCGAGCACGGCAATCAGTCCGCCCACAATGCCCAGGATGTTCCAGTTCAGCGCGCCGGTCTGCGTCATGCGCAGCGCGCCCGCCAGATCGAGCGTGGCGCGCACGATGGCGCGGTTGAGCCACTCAAAGCCGAAACTGTCTGCCGCGGCGCGGCGCAGCCCGCTCAGGCTGCCGGCCAACCCCGCCAGCCGCGCGCGCTGCCACCACGCCGCCAGCCCCAGCGCGATGACCCCCAGCGCAAGCGGCGTAGCGGGCGCGCTGACGACTTCCGTCATCATCTCAAGTGTGGTCAGTTCGGGCGCGGCGGCGTGGCGCATGCCTTCGCCGACGGCGGCGTAGGCGCTGCGGAGCAGGCCGCTGAACGGCCCGGCCAGCAGCCACGTGCTTAATGCGCCGGCGGCCAGCGCGACCAGGGCGATGCGCATAGCGGGGCCGGCGTCGTGGGCGTGCTCGTGAGCCTGGCGCGGCTGGTCGAAGAACACCAGCCACACCATGCGGAATGTGTACAGGGCAGTCAGTCCGGCCACGAACAGCATCACCGCCCAGGCCCAGGGCGGCCCGCCGGATAAGCCGGCTTCCAGCACAATCTCCTTGCTCCAGAAGCCGTTCAGGATGGGAACGCCGGCCAGCGCCAGCGCGCCGATGATGAAGGTGGCGCGCACCAGCGGCATGCGGCGGCCCAGCCCGCCCATCTCGCGCATGTCGCGTGTGCCGATGGCGTGGATGACCGCCCCTGCGCCCAGGAAGAGCAGCGCCTTGAAGACGGCGTGGCTGAAAAGGTGGAACTGCGAGGCGAACAGGCCGCCCGCGCCGACTGCATAGACCATATAACCAAGCTGGCTGACGGTGGAGTAGGCCAGCACGCGCTTCAGGTCAGTGGCGACCAGCGCCATGATTGCCGCCAGCAACGCCGAGAGCGCCCCCACGATGACGACAGCGAGCGCCCAACCCGGCACCGCGGCAAAGGCGGGATAGAAGCGCGCCAGCAGGTATACGCCGGCGTTGACCATCGTCGCGGCATGGATGAGCGCGCTCACGGGGGTGGGCGCTTCCATGGCGTCTGGCAGCCAGGTCTGGAAGGGGAACTGCGCCGACTTGGCCGCGGCGGCGATGAGAAAGCCGAACGCCAGGGCGCTCAGCACGCCCGGCGGCAAGGCGCCGGCTTTGCTCAGAAAGGTGCTGATGTCGGTGCTGCCCAGGTAAGCATACGCGACCAGCGCGCCGGCCAGCAGGCCGATGCCGCCGACCTGCGTCATGATGAGCGCCTCGATGCCCGCGGCGACTGCTTTGGGGTCGTCGTTGTAAAACGAGATCAGCGCGTAGGAGCACAGCGCGGTGATTTCCCAGAAGACGAACAGCAGCAGCATACTGCCGGTGAGCGCCAGCCCGGCCATCGCGCCGATGAACAGCAGCACCAGGGCGTAATAGCGCCCCAGTTGCTTGTCTCCGCGCATGTAATCGACCGAGAAAATAACGGCCAGGCTGCCAACCGCCGTGGCGACAGCGGCCAGGAACACGCCCAGACCGTCGGGTATAAAGGTGAGGTCTCCGAAGACGCCGCCCAGCGGGATGCGCCATTCGGCGGCGTGTG
>JAKALH010000505.1 GCA_021813225.1 Chloroflexota bacterium | reverse complement strand
CGTATGATCTGCCGGCGCTAAGCCAGTCGCTGTACGTTTTTATCACATTTGCCCGGCGACTCCAGGTCGCGGGCAACCGATGCCAAGCCCCCTGAAGGGGGTTGGAGCGGGACGACGTTGCGCGCGGTTTCAACCGCTGCGCGCTTAGCGCCGGCAGCTTTTTCCCCTCGCGGCACTATACTCAACCCCGATGCCTTTTACGGAGAGCATGTAGATGAACAGCAGATCGTTGAGCGCGATTGCCGCCGCAGCGCTTTTTCTGGCGGCATGTCAAAGCACCCCCACGCCGCTTCCCACACCCGAAGTGACTCCTGGGCCGACCGTCGAACCGACGCCCACTGCAACACCTGTCGTCAAGGGGCAGATGTTCCGCATCTATTCCAGCCTGCCGCTGACCGGGCAGGAAGCAGCGCAGAGCAAAAGCATCGTGAACGCCATCAACCTCGCCATCGAGCAGAAGACAGCGGGCGGCCTGCTGTGCAACGGCGCGTTCAAGATCGACTACGTCTCGCTCGACGATGCCGACCCGGCCACAGGCAACTGGGCGATGGAAAAAGAGCAAGCCAACGCTTACAAGGCCGTGGGCGATGCCGATGCCATGGCTTATATCGGCCCGTTCGACTCCGGCGCGGCGCAAGTGTCCATGCCCATCTTGAACAAGGGCAGCATCGCCATCGTCAATCCGGCCGCGGATTACATCGGCCTGACTAAACCGTACGCCCCCAGCGACCCCGACGTGTACTTCGAGATGGGCAAACGCAACTTCATGCGCCTGGCCCCGCCGATGGACCTGCAGGGTGCGGCTGCGGTGCGCCTGGCAAAGGTCTTTACCGGCACGCGCGTCTTCGTGGTGGACGATGCCGAACAGTATGGCCGCGGCCCATCGGATGCGTTCATAGCCGCTGCGCCGAAAGCCGGTCTCACGGTGGTCGGTCGCGAGTCGGTCAGCGCCAAAGCGGACAACCTGCCGTTCATCGCCAGCAAGATACTCATCAACAAGGCTGACCTGATTTATTATGGCGGCAGCGACCCGCAGAAGGCGGCCGCATTCCTCAAGGAAGCCCGCGCCGAGAAGATCGGCGCCGCCTTCATCGGCACTTCGAACCTGATGAGCACCGCATTCACCGACGCTGCCGGCGACCTGGCGCAGGGTGTGTATGCCACCAGCTTCGGCCTGCCTCCCGAGCAGTTGTCCGCGCGCGGTCTGGCGTTCGAACAGGACTATGAAGCGCACTACGGCAGCAAGCCCGACATCTACGCGCTGACGGGCTACGAAGCGGCCAGCATCATCATCTCGGCGGCTGGCACAGTGTGCCAGAAGGATCGCGTGGCGCTGCTGGACGCGATGTTCAACACGCTGGATTTTGACGGCGTGCTGGGCAAGTGGTCGTTCGACGCCAACGGCGACATCAGTGTGCACCCCTTTGTCGGCAACCGGTTTGACAAGGGCACATGGGTGATCACCGGCCCGCTGGCGCCGCTATTGCCCTGAATGTTCCGCGATTCTGTGGTAAACTCAGCGACAGTCGGGGAGTAGCGCAGTCTGGTAGCGCGCTGCGTTCGGGTCGCAGAGGTCCCGGGTTCAAATCCCGGTTCCCCGATTTGCGACAGTGCTTTGAGCGATGTTTACCCCAGAGGAACCCACCCGCGCGCGCAAGGAGAAAAAGCCTCCTGTATATCCTTTTGCGAAGTGGGACATGTTCGTCGAACAGCATCCCTACGGGCACTTCCTGCAGACGAACCTGTGGGGCGAATTGAAATCCGCGCACGGCTGGCGTTCGACCCGCGCCAGCCTGATCAATCCCAACGCCGAACTGGTGGGCGGTTCCATCGTGCACTTCCGGCGCCTCCCCTACGGGCTGGGGACGGTGGCTTACGTGCCGCGCGGACCGGTCGTCAACTGGGATGACCGCGAGCTGGCCGCCTCGGCAGTGCGCAGCACCAGCGCCATCGCGCGCAAGAAGGGCGCCATCGGGATGGTGGTGGAGCCGGGCCTGCTCGACACGCCGTCGGACCAGCGCACCCTGCGAGACGCGCACCTGTTCCCGATTGATATCAATGTACAGCCGCGCCGCACGATCTGGGTGAACCTGGATGTGGAAGAAGAAGTGGACATCCTGGCGCAGATGAAACAGAAGACGCGCTACAACGTCGGTCTGGCCAAACGCAAAGGGGTCACCGTACGCGAGGGCGGGCCTGACGACCTGCCTATGTTCTACGCCATGATGCAGACGACATCGGAGCGCAACGTCTTCTGCATTCACCCGCTGGACTATTACCAGACCTTCATGCGCCTGTTCGGTTCATCGGGCGCGCATCTGGCCAGCCTGCTGATTGCCGAGTATGACCATCGCCCCCTGGCTGCCATGATCGCGGTGGCTTTCGGCAAAAAAGGCACTTACCTGTACGGCGCCAGCGCCAATGAAGGCCGCGAACTGATGCCCACTTACCTGCTGCAGTGGGAAGCCATGCGCTGGGCGCGCGCGCGCGGCTGCGTCACCTATGACCTGTGGGGCGTGCCGGACGAAGACGAAGCGTATCTGGAAGCCAACTTCAAGGACCGCGACGACGGGCTGTGGGGCGTCTACCGCTTCAAGCGCGGCTTCGGCGGCCAACTGGTGCGCCACATCGGCGCGTGGGCGCAGGTGTTCTCGCCGCTGCGCTGGTGGCTGTTCACCCAGGCGCGCCGCATCCGCAAGACCTCCGGCCTGACGGCATGAGAGACAGAGATTGGAGCTTGACGATTTGAGATTGAACGTGCGAATCGCCGA
>JAKALH010000504.1 GCA_021813225.1 Chloroflexota bacterium | reverse complement strand
CCGGGGAAATCCGTTCGCCTGCCGATGCCGCGTGGTCAAAAATCGACCTGGCGACCAATAGTTTCGGACAAGGCATGGCGATGACTCCCTACCAGTTGTTGAATGCAATCAACGCCATTGCCAATGGCGGTGTGATGATGCAGCCGTATGTGGTGCAGCAGTGGCGCATGGCCGATGGCCGGGTCATCAACAAGCGGCCGGTACAGGTTCAGCGTGTGGTCTCGGCGGATACGGCGCGGCAGTTGAAACAGGTGGCCGCAGAATCCACCCGCACCGCGAGCCCCGCTGCATTGCCGAAAGGCTATACGGTTGCGGGCAAGACCGGCACCGCCACCTGGTATCTGCGCGGCGTGCCGCAGAAGACCACCATCGTGACCTATGTCGGGTGGCTGCCGGCGCAGAATCCCCGCATCACCATACTCGTGAAGTTCGACCAGCCGCTTACCCACCAGTTCGCTGCGAAAACGGCGCTGCCGGTCTTTCATGATGTAGCGGAACGCACCGCCCAGATTCTGGGTATACCGCCGGACGTGATCCAGCAGGAGACGAAATAGACGATGCGGCCGGCGCAGGCAGAAGCCTGTGCCCGACGGAAATCGACCATGTTGACCTTAGCGGATGTCTTTACCAGCTTGATCGACAGCGAGTATCGCCAGCACCTGGCGCCGGACCTGGCTGAGTATGCGGTGCATGAGGTCGTGATTGACTCGCGTAATGTCATGCGCAACGACCTGTTCGTCGCGCTGCCCGGCGAGCGGGTCAACGGCCACGACTTCGTGGGGCATGCGCTGGGGCGCGGGGCAATGGCGGCGTTTGTGCACGAGGACACGGCGCGCGACGTTTTCCCCGATACCGTGTGGGTCGACTTGCGTGAACCGGCGTTGCATGACAGGACGGAAGCTATCGCTTATCAACCGGGCGCCTCGCTCATCATCCGCGTCGACAACACGCTGGATGCACTGCAGCGCCTGGCGGCCTACTGGCGGGATCGGTTCGCTCCCGGTCTGCGGGTCATCGGTATTACGGGCAGCGTAGGCAAAACGACGACCAAGGAGCTGACGGCGCAGGTATTGAGCAAGCGCTACCGCGTGCTTAAGAACGAAGGCAATCAGAACAACGAGATCGGCGTGCCGCTGACTCTGTTGAAACTGACGCCGGATTATGAACGCGCCGTCATCGAGATGGGGATGTACACACGCGGCGAAATCGCCCTCTTCGCGTCTCTGGCGAAACCGCAGATCGGCGTCGTCACAATGGTTGCGCCTATTCACCTAGAGCGGCTCGGAACGCTCGAGAATATCGCGCTGGCCAAGACCGAACTGGTCGAGGCCCTGCCGGCAGACGGCGTCGCCATCCTGAATGACGACGACGAGTACGTCCGCCGGATGGCTGCCGTCAGCAAGGCCAGGGTGTTGACGTACGGCTTGACGCCGCGCGCGGACATCTGGGCGGATGAAATCGAGAGTCACGGGCTGGACGGCATCTCGTTCACCATTCATCAAGGCGATACCGCATTTCCGATGCACGTACCGCTGCTGGGCCGGCACAGCGTGCATACGGCGCTGCGCGCGGCCGCAGTCGCGCGTGTGGAGGGCTTGACCTGGGAGGAGGTCCTGGAAGGCTTCCTGACGCCAGCGCCGCAGTTGCGTCTGGTCGTGGCGGGCGGCCCGTTCGGATCGCTGGTGCTGGATGACACCTATAACGCCAGCGAGGAATCGACCATTGCCGCGTTGAATCTGCTGGAGGAAATAAACGGAAGCCCGCATATCGCCGTGCTGGGGGATATGCTGGAACTGGGCGACGCCGAGGAACAGGCGCACCGCAATGTCGGCTGCCGTGCCGCGCTGGTGGCCCGCGATGTCATCTGCGTCGGCCAGCGCGCGCAGTGGATCGCCGAAGAAGCCGTGGCGTGCGGCGCCCCGGCGCAGCATGTGCACCGTGCAGAGGACACTACTGCCGCACTGGCGATATTGAAAGACCTGGTGCGCGAGAAGTCGGTCATTCTGGTGAAAGGTTCGCGCGGGATGCATCTGGAAGATGTTGTCAGCGGTCTGGCTGAGATGGCCGGTCTGGTGTAGTCGAACGATAAACAAATGGGTCTCTCATTAATCATGACCAGCGTCGCTGCCCTGGCGTCAATTCTGTGCGGACGGCCTTTGATCCGGTTGTTGAAACACTGGCGCATCGGCAAACAGATCCGGATTGAAGGGCCGTCGTCGCATCAGGTGAAGACCGGCACGCCCACTATGGGCGGGGTGATGTTCATTGCGCCGGTGCTGGTAATGATATCGGCGATGTACCTGTACACGCGGATCGCCGCGCGCGTCGGTTTCGACTTTGGCGGCGTGGTGCTGGTCGGCAAGTCGCTGGTCGTGCCGATGACGGTGATGCTGCTGTACGCCATCCTGGGCGCAATCGACGATTACATGGGCGTGCGCGGCGTACGGCGCGGCGAGGGCATGCGCGGGCGCACGAAGGCCGTCATCCAGGTCGTCATTGCCATCATCGCGGCGCTGACGATGAATCTGTACCTGGGCATCAGCCGTATGGGCGTGCCCGGCCTGGCTGCGCCAATCGAACTGGGTTACTTGTGGATACCGATTGCGGTATTCATCATCGTCAGCACGACGAATGCGGTTAACTTCACCGATGGGCTGGATGGCCTGGCCGCCTTGATCAGCGTCGTGATGTATGTCGCGTATGGCGTGATTGCGTACCTGCAGGGGCAGGTGTTCCTGACGATGTTCAGCATGGTGACGGTCGGTGCGCTGCTGGG
>JAKALH010000503.1 GCA_021813225.1 Chloroflexota bacterium | reverse complement strand
GGGCGACGCCCTCACGGCCACGGTGATTTTCGGCATGCTGCAGGGCATCGACCTGGGCGAATCGCTGCAACTGGGCCTGCGCGCCGCGTCGTTGACGCTGCATTCACCCGAGACAGTTGTGCCCGATCTCAGCCTGGACCGGCTGTACAGTCTGGGCGACAACCATCCGAGGGCTGCTGAGCGCTTCGACGTCTCCGCGGCGGATTACGATCCGTACGACGAGTATTGATGTCTGACGAACCGGTTGCGCGGGCGGGAATTTAATCGGATCAGGTTCATGTCACTCATCCTGCGCAACCTCGCCATCGCCCTGCCGGCGGCGCTCATCTCCAATGGGTATCTGATGATCGATGGCAATCGCATCGCCGCCATCGGCGCAGGCAACCCGCCGCAAACTCTGATCGCACAGTCGCTCGGCGCCACTCTGCAATATCCGCACATCGTCGATGCGTCCCATAAACTGGCGATACCGGGTCTCATCAACGCCCACACGCATCTGGAGCAGACCTTCATGCGCGGTTACAGCGCCGGCCGCTCCCTGCTGGACTGGCTGCACGGGTACATCTGGAAGCTGCAGGCGGCCATGTCGCTGGACGATATCCGCCTGGCCTGCACACTGGGCATGGTCGAGGCGTTGCGCGGCGGCGCGACGACGATTCTGCAGCACTTCAAGCTGCCATACACACACGAGCACAGCGACGCCGTGCTGCAGACCGCTGAGAGGCTGGGCGTGCGCCTGGTGCTGGCGCGCGGCTGGGCCGACCAGGGCGTAAACGCCGAGTCGCCCGCGTCGATCCTGGCCGATCTGGAGCGGCTATTTTCCCAGTGGCATAACGGCGCCGGCGGGCGCATTTCCATTGCCAACGGGCCGCTGGCGCCGTGGCGCTGCTCCGCGGATACGTTGCAGCGCACAACCGGCCTGGCGCGCCGGCATGACGCCGTAACGCACTGTCACATGAACGAAACACAGGCGGAAGTGGCAATGACCGTGGCGGCGCAGGCAGGCCAGCGACCCGTCGAGTGGTTTGCGTCCCTCGGCCTTCTGGGCAAAGACTTTCACGCCGTGCACGGCGTGTGGCTGTCGGAGCGCGAGCGCGAGTTACTGGCGCAGCACGGCACTACCGTGACGCACTGCCCGGCCGCCAATATGATTCTGGCGTCCGGCATGGCGCCGGTGCCCGGGCTGCTGGCGCAGGGCGTGAATGTGGCGCTGGCGACCGACGGCCCCGCCAGCAACGACGGCCAGGACATGATCGAGATGATGCGACTGGCGGCATACCTGGGGCGCGTGAGCACCCTCGATGAGCAGGCAATGCCGCCGCGCCAGGTGCTCGATATGGCGACCGCCGGCGGCGCGCGCGCGTTACAGCGAACGGATATCGGGCGGCTGGAAGCCGGCGCCAAAGCCGACCTGGTGCTGCTGGACATGAATGCCGCGCACATCCAGCCTGCGGGCAACCTGCTCTCGGCGCTGGTATACAACGCGTGCGGCAGCGATGTCGACACCGTCTTCGTAAACGGGCGCATCCTGATGGCAGACAAGCAGGTGAAGGTTGTGGATGAGGATGCACTGCTGGATGAGTGCCGCGAGCGCGCGGCGCATCTCGCGCGGCGGGCCGGTATCCCACTGGATTAACATAGCCGGATGAATTGCGATATGCTTATCGCTGATGGCACCGTCATCACGGCGGATGCCGCCTTCCGCGCCGATATTGCCGTCGGCGCGGGGAAGATAGCGGCCATCCTGCCGCCCCGTTCAGGCATCGCCAGCGCAGAGACCATCGATGCGGCAGGCTGCTACGTCATCCCCGGCGCGATCGATGCGCATGTCCACCTCAACATGCCGGCCGGCGTCGGCTTCACCGCCGATGACTGGCGTGCCGGCACAACGGCGGCCGCGCTGGGCGGAGTGACCTCTCTGGTCGACTTCGTCGAGACCGGGCCGGGCGAAAGGCTCCTGGATGCGCTGGAAAAGCGCCTGTCCGAAACGCGCGAAGCCGCCATCGATTTCGGCCTGCACATGACCATCCAGCCCGACGAAGGGGTCATCGACGGCATACCGCGGCGGGTCAGCGACCGGCGCATCGGCGAGATTCGCGCCGCCAGCGAGGCCGGCTGCGCCACCTTCAAACTGTACATGGCCTATCCGGGCTTCCAGGTGCAGGACATCGATCTGTTCCGCGCGCTGCGCGCCATACGCGCCGTCAACGGGCTGGCCTGCATCCACGCCGAGAACGGCGATATCATCGAGGTGCTGCGCCAGAGCGAAGCCCGCGATGCGGCGCTGGCGCTCAATCACGCCCGCACGCGCCCGGCCGCCAATGAGCGCGAGGCGGTCGCGCGCGCGGTCATGTGCGCGGAACTCAGCGGCGCGCGCATGCTCATCTTCCACATCGGTTGCGAACAGGCAGCCGCCGCCGTAGCAGATGCCAAACAGCGCGGGCTGTCCAATGTTTTCGGCGAGACCTGCCCGCAATACCTGGTTCTCACCGAGGAGATGCTGGCGCGCCCGGACGGCCGGTTGTGGGTGTGCGCCCCGCCGCTGCGCCCGCAGCGCGACCAGGATGCGATGTGGCGCATGCTGGACTCGCGCGCACTGGATATCGTGAGCACCGATCATTGCCCATTCACGCGTCGGCAGAAGGACAGTGGACACAGTGATTTCCCGCCTGGCGCCGGGCGGCGTGCCGGGCATCGAAACGCGCCTGGGGCTGCTGCACGAATACGGCGTGCGGCGCGGCCGGTTGAGCCTGAACGACTGGGTGCGCGTCTGCTGCACGCGCCCC
>JAKALH010000038.1 GCA_021813225.1 Chloroflexota bacterium | reverse complement strand
GCAGAGCCTGACCAGCACCCAACTGACCGACCCGCTTTTCTGGTCGCCCATCGCCTCCATCGATCATTTCGCCGACCACGTCTCGCTGGTCAGCGGTCAAATGGCTGACACTGTGCCGGTGCCGGCCTCATCAGTCGGCAGTTCAGACAGCCCGGATATCGCGCGCGTCAAACAGTTGCCGGAGATCAAGATTCTGGTGTCCCGGGCACTGGCCGATCAGATGAGCCTGAATGTGGGCGACCGGCTGGTGTTGATCAGTAAACAGGATTATCGCAGCGCGGTCAAACAGCCTGTCTACATCGCCGGTATCTGGATGCAGCGCGACCGCGGCGATCCTTACTGGATCAACTACCAGTGGGACGTTCTGCAGCGTATGGTCTATATCGACCCATTGTCATTCGTTAAGCTCGCGCCAGCGATGAAGAGTGAAATCGTCAGAGCGGACTGGGGCATGGACTTCGCGGGAACTGATTTCCACGTGCGCGATGTAGCGGAGTTCCTCGATCGCGTCAATTCGCTGATGAAACTGGTCAAGAGTCAGCAGATGCCGATCAGCCTTGGGTATTCGCCGCAGGATAAACTGCTGGCTTACCAGAAACAAAGCGATGCACTGACCCTTGAGTTGTACGCGTTCAGCATGCCGGTATTTGTGCTGGTGTTTGTGTTCCTGATTCTCGTTGCCGGGTTAATGGCAAACAGCCAGCGCAATGAGATTGCAGTGTTGCGCAGCCGCGGTGCAACGGTTCTGCAAGTTTTCGGCATCTCGCTGCTGGAGGCGCTGATTTTGGGCGTGCTCAGCCTTGCTTTGGCTGTGCCGGTAGCGATGGGGTGCGCAGTTATTCTAGGTCAGACGCGCAGTTTTCTCACTTTCACCGGCGGCGCATGGCTTTCGGTTGCGCCGACCCCGGCAATCCTTCCTGGCGGCATACTCGTGGCAATGGCTGCCGTGATCGTAACCGTGCTGCCCATTATCGGCGCCGCGCGCCATACCATCATCACATACCGGCTCGATCAGGCCAGGCTGATGACCAGGCCGCTCTGGCAGCGCGCGGCCTTTGACCTGCTGCTGTTGCTGCCCGCGGCATACTGGACATACCTGCTTCACAAGCAGGGCATCGTAGACCTCCCCGGCATCGGTGCCAGCGGCACAGACCCGTACGGCAATCCCGCCATGTTTCTGGTGCCGTCGCTGGCCATGCTGGCGCTCTCGCTGCTGTTCATCCGCATCGTTCCGCTGCTGATGCGGGTGCTGACGCTGCTTCTGTCCAGGCTGCGCGGGGTGTCATTGCTGCTGGCATTGCGCCAACTGGAACGCTCGCCCGGGCTGTATGTCATTCCCATGTTTCTGTTGATGCTTACGCTGGCGCTGGCATCATTCACTGCTTCCATCGCTTCGACACTCGATAACGACCTGGTCGCGCAGACGCGCTATGGACTGGGCAGTGACGTGTTGTTGAAGCAAACCGGCGAAGATCAGGGTGCGGTGACGCCGGCGACTGCTGATGCTGGTAATGGCGGCGGCAGCAACAGTTCGTCAACGACCAGTCTGAGTATTGGCAATATTGGCGTACGGGTGGGTGATTCATCGGGGGTTTCGGCATCATCTGCCGCCGTGCCGCCCGCCAGCTACGCTCCAATCTATGAGTTTCTGCCGATCAGCCAGTACCTGCAGGTTCCTCATGTGCAGGCAGCGGCGCGGGCGGGGCGGTATGCCGCTACGCTGCGCCTGGGTGGCGTCGATGTCCAGGGTCACGTGCTGGGTATAGACCGTCTGGATTTCCCCGCCGTGGCGTACTGGCACGATAGTTTTGCAGCACAGTCATTAGGCGCCCTGATGAATGAACTGGCGAGCAGCCCGGAGGCCGTCCTGATACCGACGTCCATGATGAAACAGTACGGGTTGGGCATTGGCGATCGGCTGCCGCTGAGTGTGTTCTTCCCTGGTGAAACCCTGCAGACACGGTTCGTCGTAGCGGGTTCATTCGACCTCTGGCCTACCTGGTATCCGAAGA
The DNA here is from genome assembly GCA_021813225.1 of Chloroflexota bacterium. Classification (GTDB taxonomy): domain Bacteria; phylum Chloroflexota; class Anaerolineae; order J036; family Brachytrichaceae; genus CAIXPS01. The sequence continues at coordinate 10,275 of JAKALH010000038.1, read as the reverse complement.
ATCCGGATGATGGTCCCCTGCTGGTTGGCAATCTGGACTACATCTTTCAGGAAGCACAGGGGCAGTTCCCGTACGATGTTTGGATCAAGGTACGCAGCGGCGCTGACATGACCAGCATCGTGCCGCAGGTGCGTGCGCTGGGCCAGCGTGGCTACGCCGATAATGTGACATCGACCATCAATGAGCAACTCAATCGCCCCGAACGGCAGGGCTTATTTGGCGTGTTGACAATCGGGTTCATTGCGGCGGCGCTGTTTACGGCGCTGGGTTTTGCGCTGTATGCGGTGTTCTCTTTTCGCCAGCGCTATATCGAAATGGGCGTGTTGCGCGCGATCGGGCTGAGTGTGCCGCAGATGGTGGCCTTCGTCGGGTGGGAACTGGTGCTGGTGCTCGTGTGCGGCGCTGCGGGCGGGACGTTGCTTGGCGTTGCCGCCAGCCGTATCTATATCCCATTTCTACAGACCGTCAACGCAAGCCGCGCTATGCCGTTCGAGGTCATCATCAACTGGCCGGAAATCGGCGTCATTTATATGCTGTTCGGCGCGCTGTTCGCGGCGGTGCTGGTGGTATTGTCTTTCTACTTACGGCGATTGCGCATCTTCCAGGCTGTAAAGCTGGGCGAGAGTCTGTAAAAGTGCGCTATACTAACGCTGGCAACAATCACATCGAACCACGGCAGTTACATCAGAATATCAACAGAACGCGAGGTGAAACTCCGTACAGTTGAGATGAAATGATGATGAATATGACGAGGTGTCAGTGAAACACTCAGGTACAATCCGCCTGAGGTATGCCGTACCTCTGATCATCTGTGTTGCAGCGCTCTTGGCATCTTGCGTTGCAACGAAAGCCCAAGACACCCACATCGTGCCGCTGGCGACGGGTACTACAGCCTCAGCCGCTCAAGCGTCGACGCAACCTGCCGCCCAGGCGCAGCCGCCGGCGGCGAAGCCGATGTTTGTGGAGTTCTACACGACCTGGTGCCTGCCCTGCAGGCAGATGGAGCCGGTTATATCCCGGTTGCAGGACGAATACGGCAATAGAGTCGACTTCAATATTATCGATGCGGCGGGCGCGTCCGAGGAGAAGGCGAAATATCATTATGTGAGCCAGCCGCAGATTGTGCTGGTTGACAGGGAAGGCAAAATCGTCGATACAATCTACGGGTATCAGGGCTATGATGGTTTGAAAAAGAGCGTGCAGAAACTGCTGGCCCTGCCATGATGCATACCAGTGGCAGGGCAGGACGCTTGATGCGCGCCTGCTGCAGCGGGGTTAGACTAATAGCGAATGTACGACACCCCAGGGTTGATCAGGCATGGCATCCGTATGGCTGGTTGCAAGATCGGTCACCGGCGCATGCCATCTCCAGATGGTGTCTGAATATTGATATCTATTGCCGCGATAAGGCGAGGGATACGGACGACTTGAGATTAAGGAGGTGATAGATAGAGGACCTGTAAATCCTGTTCTACGAACAAGAATAATGACGCATGTGGGTAACATGCTCCGTTTGAGTACGATATTCGTTCGTATGTAGGTTTCAGCCGACAAATTGAGAGGAGGATATATCATGATATCCACGCGATATCGAGTGATTGGTCTGGCTGCTGTTGTTGCGACAATCCTTGCAGCATGCAGCACCCCAGCGGCTGCGCCGACCGCAACCACCCAGGTCATTAACCCGCCGGTGATCAAGGAAGCGACAGCAACATCAGCCGCTGCCTCGACAGCGCCCACTGCTACTACCGCGCCGACCACTGCGCCTGCTGCCACAAACACGCCGGCAGCGACGACTGCAGCGACCAGCGCGCCTGAGGCGCCGTTTGTGTTGAACGGTGTCACACTGCCGTTCAAGCGCTCAGAAACGGTGGTAATGGACCAGGTGAACTTCGCTGTGTTTGACAGCTTTAACCCGTTCATCCCGAACGGCAACGAGTTTGCCAATGGTTTCGACCAGATTTCGATGGAATATCTGTGGTACGTCAACTACGCGACCGGCGAGATCATCCCCTGGCTGGCTGACAGCTATGCGTACAACGCCGACTATACGCAGATGACGATCCATGTTCACAAGGGCGCGACCTGGAACGATGGTCAGCCCTTCACCGCTAATGACATTGTCTATACGTTCCAGATGCGCCAGAAGGACCCCGGCGCGCTGGGCGATCCGGACCCGGATAAGGTTGTGGCGCAGATCAGCGCCCCGGACGATTACACGGTACTGTATAAGTTCAACTCTCCACAGCCGCGCTATCACCTGCAGTTCTACTGCACCATCTGCACAGGCTCCATGGTGATTCCGCAGCATATCTGGTCGAAGAATGATCCGAAGACGTTCAAGAACGATCCGCCTGTGACCACCGGCGCGTACATGTTCGATCGGGCGTACCCGGAACAGAAGCTCTTCGTGTGGAAGAGGAACCCGAACTACTGGAACAAGGCTAAGTACAATCCCGGCCCGAACTATGTGATCTATCGAACAGGCGCCACCACGGCAGATGCAGGCTTTGCTGAAGCCAAGGCGAACAACACCGACATCTTCGGTCTGGACAACGCGCTGTATGCGCAGCAGAAGGACCAGATTCCGCAGATCACGCAGGTAGCCTACGTCGACCCTTGCCCGCGCGCCATCTGGTTCAACCGGGCCAAGGCTCCGTTCACCAAGCCCGAATTCGTCCGCGCCATGTCGATGCTGGCCAACCGTCCGAAGTGGGCCACCAACATCTGGATTCCGGCATCCAAGCCGGCCACGGGTCTGTGGGCCGACTACCGGAACCTGGATAAGTACATCAATACCAGTTCAAACGCCAAGTGGCACACGCTGGACTATGACCCGCAAGGCGCCTTGAAGCTGCTCGAAAGCATTGGCTATAAGCAGGTCAATGGCGTACTGCAAGATGCAACGGGCAACCCTGTCAAGTTTGTGGTGGGCACGCCGACCGGCCCGAACGATAACGAATACAAGATGGCGCAGGACTGGATTCAGGACCTGAAAGCCATCGGTATCGATGCGTCACTGCAGAACTTCCAGCAGCCGCCATGGTTCAATAAGGTTGCTGTAGGCGACTGGGATACCGGCGTGTGGTGGTTCTGTGGCGCTACGGTGGACCCAATGGAACTGTACAACGGATATACCTGCGACAAGGTGGCCCCGATCGGCCAGCGTAACGTCAAGGGTAACAGTCCGCGCTACTGCGACAAAGCGTTCGACACCGTGGTGAAGCAGCTCCAGAAGATCACCCCGGACGATCCGAAGGCCATGCCGCTGTATCAGCAGGCCTTCGATATCTGGATGAAAGACCCGCCTGGAGTACCTCTCATCCAAACGTACTACACGGCGTACTACAACAATACCTATTGGAGCAACATGCTGTCCAATAGCAACCTGTACACCGTGCCGTTCAACTGGTGGGGTCAGATCTCGTTCGTGCTGTTCAACATCAAGCCCAAGATGTAATCGATCTGGCGGCCTGCAGTACAGACCGCCAGATCGACGTATGGCACTCAGGGCTGGAGACGTTTCGAAGGCCCTGCGGTTTGTCAGCCAGCGGGCAGGGGTGCATGCAGAGGCGCTCCTGCCCGCCAGCGGGCTATAGCGGTTCGGCACCATACTACTATGCTAAAGAGACATCCGATATTTGCTTACTACCTCAGAAAACTGATCACCTATGTATTCACAATCTGGGGTGCGTTCACGATTACGTTTTTCCTCTTCCGCCTGCTGCCTTCCAACCCGGTCGACGCCTGGGTGAAAACCCTGGAACGCCAGTATGCCGTTCAACAGTCGTCCAGTGTGGCTAACACGGCAGCTTATTACAAGGAACAGTTCGGGCTGAACGGCACGCTGGGTGAGCAGTACGTACGGTACATGTATCAGGTGTTCGTGAAGGGCAACCTTGGCCCGTCGTTCGTGAATTATCCGGATCCGGTGCAGACCCTGATCATGAAACGACTGCCGTGGACGATCGGCCTGCTGGGCACATCGGTCATATTGTCCTGGGTGGCGGGGATCGTTATCGGCCTGCTGGCAGGCTGGTTCCGCGAAACCCGATTCAGCGGCGCGATCACCAATATCGCCATTTCGCTCTCGCAGATACCGGCGTATCTGATCGCACTCCTGCTGGTGCTGGTCGTCGGCTATGGCTTGAAGTGGCTGCCTACCCGCGGCGCCTGGGATGCCCAGTACTCGATTGGTTTCACATTGCCGTTTATTCTGAGCGTCCTGCAGCATGCCATTCTGCCTGCAACCGCCATCGTGATCGTTTCAGTGGCGGGCTGGATACTCACGACACGCTCTCTCATCATCACGCTGCTGGGTGAGGATTACCTGTTATATGCCGAAGCGAAAGGACTGAAGCCCTGGAATATCATGCGGCGATACGCGCTCCGCAATATCATGCTGCCGCAGGCGACCGGCCTGGCGCTGACGCTGGGCGCCGTGATGAACGGCCAGTTGCTGATCGAGTTGCTGTTTGTTTATCCCGGTCTTGGCGACCTTCTGAATCTGGCGATTAACGTCTACGACTTCAATACGGTACTGGGCGTTATTCTGATCTCCATCGTGAGTGTCATGACAGCAAGCCTGTTGATCGACCTCGCCTTGCCACTCATCGACCCGCGCATCCGAACTCAAATTCAGTCAACATAGGGGGATATGACAGATGCGATTCCTCGTTCAATCCTGGAAAGTCAGCGCCAAGTTTAAATTTGGCGTCATTATTATCGGGGTGTTGGTCGTGCTGGCTGTGATAGCTCCCCTTATTTACACTCCCTTTACGCAGGGGCAGATTCCTGCGCGGCCCGGCGTATTCGCGCCGTGGATAGCACCCAGTCCCCAACACCCTCTGGGCACGGAAGGGGCCGGGCGCGACGTATTAGGCGACTTCCTGGGTGGTTTGCAGGCTACCCTGCTGATTGGCTTCCTGGCGGGTTCTGCAGCGCTCGCCGTCGGAGTGGTTTTCGGTTTCGTAGCCGGTTATAAGGGTGGCGCGATCGATACCGTACTGACGACATTCACCAACATGCTGCTGGTCATCCCGTCCTACCCCATTCTGGTCGGATTGACCCTGGTCGTGCCGCAGAAAACGTTGTTTACTCTTGCGTTTATTCTGGCGTTGTTCAGTTGGCCGTTTGCCGCCCGCACGATCCGCGCGCAGGTCATCGGCATGAAAAATCAGGCGTATGTGGAACTGGCCAAGGTCTCCGGACAGAGCGATTTGAAGATCATCTTCACAGAACTCATGCCGAACCTGATTCCCTACCTGCTCATGAGTTTCGCATTCAGCACAGTCGGTGCGATGGTCGGAGAAGTCGGCATCTCCTTTATCGGCCTTGGTCCAACCGATTCGATCACGCTGGGCATGATGATTAACCTGGCCAGCGGGTGGGGTGCGTATACACGCGGGCTGTGGGCGATATTGCTGGTCCCGCCGGCAGTGTTGATTCTCATCTTTATTGCCATCACTATGATCAACCGTGGCATGGAAGAATACCTGAATCCGCGACTGCAGAACGTCACAGGGCAATAAATATGAACAGCACAAAAGCAAATACTCCGGCCAGGCCGCAACAGAAAGTTGCCCCCGATAGCGAGCGAAGGCTGCTGCAGATCAAAGATACGCGCGTGTGGTACACCACTGTCGCAGGTGAGGCTAAAGTCGTCGACGGCGTGAATGTGACGATCAATCGGAATGAAGTATTCGGACTCGCGGGGGAATCCGGCTGCGGCAAATCGACGCTGGTGGAAGGTGTCCTGCGGCTCATTAAGTCGCCGGGCTACATTAAGAGCGGCCAGGCGCTGTTTACTTACCCAAAAGACGGTAACGCGGGTGAGACGACTGTGAACCTGTTCGAGCTTGGTCTTGGCGAAATCAGGCCCTTGCGCTGGCAGCATATCGCTTATGTGCCGCAGGGCGCGATGAACTCTCTGAATCCTGTCATGCGGATCAGCGACCAGATCACCGACGCCATTCTGGAGCATGGCAATTCCACCAAGGCCGATGCGACGAAAAATATGCTGCACCGGCTGGAGATGGTCGGCCTGCCGCCATCAGTTGCACGCATGTATCCGCATGAGTTAAGCGGTGGAATGAAACAGCGCGTGACCATCGCCGCCGCTGTGACGCTGCGTCCCGAACTGCTGATCGCCGACGAACCCACGACCGCGCTCGATGTCAACGTGCAGCGGGTCATCCTGCAGGAGCTGCTGGACATCCGAAAGGAACTCAATCTCACGATTGTGTATGTGAGCCACGATATGGCGGTGCATGCCGAGCTGGCTGACCGTTTGGGAATCATGTATGCCGGAGCCATGATGGAAGTCGGCACGACTTCGCAGATATTCAAGGATCCGCTGCATCCCTATACTCAGGGTCTGATCCGCTCCATTCCGGATATCAGTAAAGAACGCGTGCGCGTGGAAGGCATTCCGGGACTGGCTCCCAGCCCGCTGGCGTGGCCGACGGGCTGCCGGTTTCACCCGCGTTGCCAGTTTGCAAAGGATGTCTGCAGGCGTGTGGAACCGCTGCTCACTGAAACCAAACCGGGGCGTCAGGTCGCCTGTCATATCTATACTGATGCATGGAACGAAAAGAGTCCTGGAGGCACGGTTCAATGAGCACCCTATCCGACCAATCAGTACCTGTGCTGCAGGCCAGGAATGTTACGAAAGAATTCGCTACCAGCGGGAGCGCCTTACGGCGCGGGCATATCGCCGCCGTAGATCAGGTTTCGCTCAGTCTGTATGACAGGCCGCCGCAGATCGTGTCGCTGGTCGGCGAGAGCGGCAGCGGTAAGACGACGCTGTCGAGAATGCTGCTCGGGCTGACGCCCCCAACCAGCGGTGAAGTGCTGTATCACGGAAAGAATATCTTCGAGCTGAACCGGGAGGAATTCCGCAACTACCGCATCAACGTACAGCCGGTCTTTCAGGACCCTTACGGCATCTACAACCCGTTTTACCGGATTGAGCGGGTGCTGCAACTGGTGATCGACAACTTCAAACTGGCAAAAAGTAGGAGCCAGGCGCACGACATGATCGAAGAGGCGCTGCGGGCTGTTGATCTGCGCCCCAACGATGTAATCGGGCGATACCCTCATCAACTCAGCGGCGGGGAGCGCCAGCGCGTCATGCTGGCGCGGTTGTACCTGCTGAAGCCGAAGATTATCATCGCCGACGAACCTGTGTCGATGATCGATGTTGCCGTGCGCACGCTGTTCCTGAATATCCTGCTCGACTTTCGCGACAAGTACAACATCTCGACGTTATTCATCACGCACAACCTGTCGACGGCCCATTATCTGGGCGGTCAAATCATGGTGCTGTGTTTTGGGCGTGTGGTGGAATCCGGCGACATCGATCAGGTGATCCAGAGGCCATCACATCCGTACACCCAGCAACTGCTGGCGGCTGTACCCTCAATCGATCCGGATAACCGTTGGACGACCAAGGCGAATCTGGAGTCGATCGAGCGACCGCTGACTCACGAGGCAGGCAAATGCGTGTTTGTGTCGCGTTGCCCCTATGCGATGCCGATCTGCTCGCAGCAGCGCCCGCCTGACTTCACCATCCGCGAGAACCAGCACTCGGCCTGCTTCTTTTCGGAGAAGATTGCCGTTGAAGCCGCTGCGGCCAGCGAAGTGCGTTAAGCCAATTTCTGGAGGAAACAATGAGATCCGTCAAAATCGGCATGATCGGCGCGGGGGGAATCGCCCAGTCGCACTGCCGAGCCATCACCGACGTCAAGGAAAAGGACGCCATCGAGTTCGTATCAATCGCCGACATCGATCCGGAGCGCGCGCAGAATACGGCGAAAAAGTGGAACATCCCGCATGTGTATTCGGATTACCACGAGATGCTCGCCCGCGAGGATATCGAGGCTGTCGTTGTGACGACCTATAACATGGCGCATCGCCCGCCGACGGTCGATGCGCTGAAAGCAGGCAAGCATGTCATGGTGGAAAAGCCTATGTCGGCTACCCTGGCCGACGCGGAAGCCATGACGAAAGCCGCTCATGAAACCGGCAATAAACTGATGGTTGCGCTGAAGAGCCGCTTCAGCGAGACCTGGCAGGCCGCCAAGAGCATCATGAGCACCGGAGCGCTGGGCGATATCTACTACAGCGAGACAGTCGCGGCGCGGCGGAATGGCATCCCCGGCTTCGCCGACAGCTTCATCAGGAAAGAGACCGCCGGCATCGGCACAGTGGCCGATATCGGTGTCTATTGCCTGGACGAAGCGCTGTGGTTGATGGGCCATCCCAGGCCGGTTTCGGTATCGGGCGTCGCCAACAATACGCTGGGCAAGACCCACCAGCCCACGCGCGGTTCGTGGAAGTGGGATCCGGCGAAGTTGTCTGTCGAGGACTTCGGCGTGGCATGGGTGCGCTTCGACAACGGCGCGGCCATGGTGTTCAAATCCGTCTGGATCATGCACATGGATGAGATCGGCCATACGTTCTTCCTGGGCACAAAGGCGGGCCTGAAAATGAGTCCGCTCACCGTGTTCCGCCACGAATGGGGCCTGATGACGGATTCCGCCGTCAAAGGCATCCAGGAGGTCGAGGACATCGAATTGTTCCGCCGCGAGAACATTGCGTTCTCACAGGCGGTGCGCGACGACCTGCCTGTGCCCATTCCTGCGGATGAAATGCTGTATACGAATGTGATCATCCAGGGCCTGATCGACTCATCGGCGGCGGGCCACGAAATCCAGGTGAGTGTGCCGCGGGTCTGATCGCGCGCATATCGATGACATCACGGTTTGCGCAAGTTCCTGATGTCTGCAAGAATGCTGTAGATATTCATTCATGGAGGAATAACTCAATGCTACGTATCGCAATGCTGGGCATGGCACATGTGCATGCCAATGGTTACGGCGAGCATGTCCAACGGCATGCCGAAGCCGGGATGACCTGTATCTGGGACGACGACCCGGCGCGCGGCAAGACTGCGTCCGAGAAATTCGGCGTGCCCTGGTATGACGATCTGGATAAAGTGTGCGGCAGCCCCGATGTCGACGCAGTCGTCATCAACACCCCGACATCGCAGCACCCGGTCGTGATGAAGGCCGCGCTTAAGTACAAGAAGCATATCTTCACCGAAAAAGCCTTGACTGTCACCACCGCAGAAGCCAATGAGATCGTCAAGCTGGTCAACGGCAGCGGTATCAAGTTCATGATATCGCTGCCCAGCCGCACGCGCCCGGAAATCCTGTTCATGAAGAACATTCTGGACAAAGGACTGCTCGGCAAAATCACGATGATGCGCGCTCGCGTGGCGCACAGCGCCGCGCTGGACAAATGGTTCCACGACGGCAGCGCCTGGTTTGCCGATGAAAAACTGGCCGGCGGCGGCGCGTTGTTTGACCTGGGCTGTCATACGACGGACGTGATGCGCTGGTTCATGGGCGAGCCTAAGAGCATGGTGGCGAAAATCCAGACCTTCTCCGGCGCCTATCCGATCGACGACAACACCGTCGCGCTGATCGAGTTCAAGAACAACGCGCTGGGCATCCTGGACACATCATGGGTGCACCGCGCCGGAGCGAATCCGTACGAAATCTACGGCACAGACGGTTATATGAGCCTGAATGCCGCTCCGAATGGCGGCCTGATGCTGAACAGCACGCAACTCAAGGCCGGCGATATCCCAGGCTACGTCATGCCGACGAGTCTCCCCAAGGCGTTGCCGATGCCCATGGACCAATGGATCGGCGCTATCCTGCACGGCACGCCGATGACCATCACCGTCGAAGATGGCCGCAACCTGACAGAACTGCTGGAAGGCACCTATACAGCTGCCCGCAGCGGAAAAGAAGTGGTGTTCTAAACCTGAAGCCTGATTGCCTGCATGTGCTTGTCTAGTCGCCGACGATCTTGACAAGCACATGCTTGCGCCTGCGCCCGTCAAAGTCCCCGTAGAAAATCTGTTCCCACGTGCCGAAATCCAGCCTGCCGGCGGTGACCGCAACCACCACTTCGCGTCCCATCACCTGACGTTTCAGGTGTGCATCGGCGTTGTCCTCGCCGGTGAGGTTGTGCCGATACCGGCTGGTTGGCTCGTGAGGAGCCAGTTGTTCCAGCCAAGCATCATGGTCCTGGTGCAGGCCGCTTTCGTCATCGTTGATGAACACCGACGCGGTGATGTTCATCGCATTGACCAGCGCCAGACCCTCGGTGATGCCGCTCTCGCTCAGGCATTGCTCCACCTGCCGCGTGATATTGATAAAGCCGCGTCGGGCGGGCACGTTGAACCAGAGTTCCTTTCGATAG
>JAKALH010000037.1 GCA_021813225.1 Chloroflexota bacterium | reverse complement strand
CAGCACGATGTAGCCCATGTGACTGATGGACGAGTACGCGACCAGGCGCTTGGCGTCCGTCTGCGCGAAGGCGACGACTGCGCCGTAGATGATGCCCACGATGCCCAGCACGATCATCAGCGGCGCGAACTGCCGGCTGGCTTCGGGGAACAGCGCCAGATTGAAGCGAATCAGGCCGTAAGCGCCCATCTTGAGCAGCACTGCCGCCAGGATGACCGAGCCGGGCGTGGGAGCCTCCGTATGCGCATCGGGCAGCCACGAATGGAACGGGAACAGCGGCACCTTGATGACGAAGGCGACGGCAAACGCCAGGAACAGCGGCACGGAAGCCGCCCATTGGCCGTTTATAGCGACCAGCGCTTCCAGATCGAACGTCCCGCCGTTGATGCCCACGAACAGAATCGCCAGCAGCATCAACAGGCTGCCGATCATGGTGTAGATGAAGAACTTCATCGACGCATAGACGCGCCGCTCGCCGCCCCACACGCCGATGATGAAGTACATCGGCACCAGCGCAAACTCCCAGAACACGTAGAACAGGAACATGTCCAGGGACAGGAACACGCCCAGGGTGGCCGTCTCCATCAGCAGCACCAGCGCGTAGTATTCCTTGCGGCGGTCATGCACCGCCCCTTCAGACGCCCACAGCGCAATCGGGAAAATGAACGTCGTCAGCATCAGCATCCAGATGCTGATGCCATCCACGCCCAGCTTGTAGCCGATGCCGTACTGGGCGATCCAGGCGTAATTCTCGACGTACTGGTAGCCGGCCTGCGCGGTGTTGAAGTTCATCAGCACCACCAGAGATGCGGCGAATGTCGCCAGCGAGAAGCCCAGCGCCGCCCAGCGGATGAGCGACGACGAGTCGCGCGGCAGCAGCGCGATGAGTATGGCGCCGATCAGGGGAAGGAAAATGATGAATGAAAGCATGTTGTCTCGCTATGCCAGATTGCGTTTGAAGAAATCGAGTGCCGCCTGCCAGGCGTCCCGCGCAGCGGCCTCGTTGTAACTGCCGTGCGTGTTGTTCAGGAAGGCGTGGCCGGCGCCCGGGTAGACCTTCACGGTAATCGATTTGCCGGCCGCGGCAAACGACGATTCAACCTGGCGAATCTGCTCCGCCGGAATGCCCTGATCGAGTTCGCCGTAGACAGCCAGCAGCGGTGCGCTGACCTTGCTCAGGTCTTCCTGGCGCGGGTCATAGCCGCCGCCGTACCAGGGTGAAACCGCGCCCAGGTGCGGGTAACGCGCGGCCATCTTGTAGGTCAGCAGGCCGCCCATGCAAAAACCCATCAGGCCGAGTTTCTTCGGCTGAACCTGCTGAGCGCGGTACAGGTAGTCCAGCGCCAGCTCAATCTCGCCCAGGGCGCGCTCGATGTTGGAGCGCACCATCATCATGAGCTTGACGGCGTCGTCGGGTTCGGTGGCAATCTGCCCGTGGTAAAGGTCGGGCACCAGTACGATATAGCCCTGCGCCGCCAGCTTCTGAGCCAGGTCGCGGATGTGCGGCTCGATGCCCCACCACTCCTGAATCAGCACGATGCCGGGATAGTTCGCGGCATCATCGGGCCGAACCAGATAACCGCACGGACCGCTCCCGCTGGCGTCAGTAAAAACCGTCTCTGCTCTGACTATCATCGCTTCACCCTCGCCACAACACTCAATGGACGGCCGCGCTCCACAGGAAATACGCCACAATCACGACCACGCCGAACAGCATCATCAGCCCGTAGGACCGCACCAGGCCGTTCTGGATGCGCCGGAGCGCGCCCGACGTGTTGCGCACCAGAACCGCCGTGCCGTTCACCAGGCCGTCGATACCACCAACATCGAACACGCGCGCCAGAAAACTGCTGGCCGCGTAGAAAAGCTTCACCACCACGCTCTGATACAGTGCGTCGATGAACCAGGCGCGCTTCAGGAACACATACAGTCCCCCAAACCGCTCCAGCGGATCAGCGTCAGCCGCCTTAGCGAACGCATCGCGATAGACGATCCAGGCGCCCAACAACGCAGCCAGCGCCAGCAGCGTGAACAGTCCGGCGACGCCGATCTGCAGCGCCTCGGGTTCGTAACCGCCCACGGCGGGCGCCAGCCACGTTCCCAGCGTGCCCACACCGGGCAGGTTCAGGAAGCCCGCCAGTGCCGCGAAGACGGCCAGCACGATTAGGGGTATCGTCATGACCGGGCTGGACTCGGCGGCATGTTCCGCATTGCCCGTGCGCGCTTTACCGAAGAACACCATGACCAGTTGGCGTCCCACGTAGAGCGCCGTGAACACCGCCGCAACCGCCAGCAACCCGAACACGAGCGGATTATGCTGCAACGCCGCCACGACGATTTCATCCTTCGAGAAGAATCCTGAGAACGGCGGGACACCCGCCAGCGCCAGGGCGCCGATCACGTAAACAACAAAGGTGACCGGCATCTTCGTCCGCAGGCCGCCCATGTTGCGCATGTCCTGCGGGTCGACGGCGTGCGCGCCGTTGGCGTGGCCGAGGTGCTCCATGCCGTGAATCACGCTGCCGGCGGCCAGGAACAGCAGTGCCTTGAAGAAAGCGTGCATGGCGAGGTGGAAGATGCTCGCGACGTACGCGCCCAGCCCGGCCGCCGCCACCATGAAGCCAAGCTGGCTGACCGTGGAATAGGCCAGCACTTTCTTGATGTCGTATTGTGTCAATGCGATGCTGCCGCCGACTAACGCCGTCAGCGCGCCGACGATGGCGACGACATCCTGCGTCGCCGGCGCCGCCGTATACAGCACGTGCGCGCGCGTCATCATGTAGATGCCGGCGGTAACCATGGTGGCGGCATGAATCAACGCCGAGACCGGCGTCGGGCCGGCCATGGCGTCCGGCAGCCACACGAACAGCGGAATCTGCGCGCTCTTGCCGACGGCGCCCACGAACAACAGCAACGTGATGGCGACGATGACCGGCGAGTTGACGGCGCTCATGGCCGTGACCTTGCCGAACACGCCGCTGAAAGTCAGCGTGCCGAACGTGGCAAAGATCAGCAGGATTCCCAGGATGAAGCCCACATCGCCGATGCGGTTGACGACAAACGCCTTGCGCCCGGCCTCCGCGTTTTTCAGGTTGCTGAACCAGAACCCGATCAACAGGTAGGAGCACAGCCCGACCAGCTCCCAGCCGACGAACATCAACAGGAAGCTGTCGGCCATGACCAGCACCAGCATCGAAGCGATGAACAGGTTGAGATACACGAAGAAGCGCTGGAAGCGCGCGTCCCCGCGCATATAGCCGACGCTGTAGATATGAATCAATCCGCCCACGCCGGTCACAATCAGCATCATGGTGGTGCTCAGGGGATCGATCAGGAAACCGAACGGCACGCTCAGCTTGCCCGCCTGAATCCACGGGATGCCCAGGTCGACCGACAACAGGCGCTGCGCTTCCGGCAATGCGCCTGCCCGGATGAACAGATAGGCGGACACGGCGAACGAAGCCAGCACCATGATCGACGCAATCGCGCCGATTAACCGCTCGCTCATTCGCTTTCCGAAGAAGGCATTGATCAGTAATCCCAACAGCGGGAACAGGATTGGTGAAATGGATAATAACTGCATGGTAATCGTCTGCTCGTGTAAGCCGGCCGGAACCTGAACTGTCGCTCGCGGCGTTTCACCCCTTCAACTGGCTGAGGTCATCCACGTTAGTGCTCTTTTTGCTGCGGAAGATGGTCACGATTAACGCCAGACCGACGGCAACTTCGGCAGCCGCCACAGCCATTACAAAGAACACGAACATCTGGCCGTCGAGCTGGCCCCACTGATGGGCGAACGCCACGAAGGCCAGGTTAGCCGAGTTGAGCATTAATTCAATCGACATGAAGATCAAGATCGCGTTGCGGCGCGTCAGCACGCCGATGACGCCGAGGGTGAACAGCAGCGCCGAAAGCAGGACAAAGGGCGATACGGTATTCATTTGTTCCTCGTTAAAACCACCGCTCCCACGATAGCCACCAGCAGCAGGACCGAAGTGACTTCAAACGGGAGCAGATATGGCCCGAACAGCATCAAGCCGATGTCCAGCGGGCCGGACTTGACAACCGTTGTCGATACAGCCGTCTGGCCGAAGCGCGTGATCAATACGTAACCGGCCTGCAACAGCAACAGGGCGCCCAGGCCAACGGCCAGCGGGCGCTGCCAGAGCAATCCTGTCTTTGCTTCAGGGCCGGCCAGTCGTTCCGCGCCCAGCAACATGATGACAAACAGGAACAGCACCATGATGGCGCCGGCATATACGCTGACCTGGATCACCGCCAGGAACGGGGCGTTCAACATCAGGTACAGCACCGCGACGGTAGAGAAGTTCAGGATGAGAAAGAGAGCGGCATAGATGGCGCTGCGGGACGTGAGCAACCCGATAGCCGCCAATATGCCGATGAGCGCCAGACCGATGAAGACAAATAAATCGAATGTCATAGTTGCCCTTTATACGCTGGCATCGATGGGCGGAAATGGCAGGATCGCGCGGTTGAACCTGCCGGCGGGCGTAACCTGCGGCGTCCCGTTCGCCCCGGCAGGCGGCGCTTCCAGCAGCTTATCTTTGGCGTAGATCATCCCTTCGCGCGTATACCCGGTCGGGAATTCGATCGGCTCCAGCACGATTGCGTTAGTCGGACAGGCATCTTCACAATATCCGCAGAAGATGCAGCGCAGCATGTTGATTTCATACGTCTTGGCGTAACGCTCGCCCGGGGAGAACCGGCGGGCATCCGTGTTTTCCGAAGCTTCAACGTAGATGGCGTCGGCCGGGCATGCCGCCGCGCACAGCGCGCAGCCGATGCATTTCTCCAGGCCGTCGTCGTAGCGCTTCAGGTGGTGCCGCCCGCGAAACCGCGCAGAAAATGGCTTTCTCTGCTCCGGGTACTGCAGGGTGACCGGCTTTTTGAAGAACGTCTTAAGCACGGTGGCAAATCCCACCGGGATCTTCCCTAACCGCGAGATGATGTCTTCTGCAGATGACATTTCAATACAGTTCCTCTGATAAGGTAAACGTGCTTAACGCCGACGCGCTTCGCGACATCATTATTTGTAGCCCGGCACGCCCGACACAATCAGGAGCGCCGTCACCATCACATTCGCCAGCGCAATCGGCAGCAACGCCTTCCAGCCGAACGACATCAGCTTGTCGTAGCGGAAACGCGGCAGGGTGGCGCGCACCCACACGATGCACAGCAGGCACACGAACACCTTGACGGCAAAATACAGCACGGACAGGATAACGCCCAGCGCGCCCGGCTCATTGACGCCCGGCCCCGACCAGCCGCCCAGGAAAAATGTCGCGAAGAGCGCGCTCATCGCGATCATCTTGACGTACTCGGACATATAGAACAGCGCGAACTTCATCCCGCCGTACTCGGTGATGAAACCGGCGGTCAGTTCCTGCTCAGCCTCGACCAGGTCGAACGGCGCGCGCGCCAGTTCCGCCAGCGCGGTAATGGCGAATATCGCCGCGGCGACCGGCTGACGGAAGATCAGCCAGCCCAGGATATTGCCGGGTTGCTGATATTCAACGATGCCGTTCAGGCTGGCGTTGGATGCCATCAACACCACGGCCACGATGGACAGCCCCATAGCCAGTTCGTAGGAAATCATCTGCGCCGACGCGCGCAGACCGCCCAGCGAGGCATATTTGTTATTGGACGACCAGCCGGCCAGCACCGAACCATACACACCGACGCTGAGCACGGCGAGCACATACAGGACGCCGATATTGATATCGCCGGCCAGGCTCAGCCACGAACCTTTGCCGAACGGGATGACCGCAAAAACGATCAGCGCCGGGATGACCGCCAGCGCCGGCGCCAGAAAGTAGATCAGCTTGTCGGCCTGCGCCGGCGTAATGCTCTCCTTGACGATCAGTTTCAGGCCGTCCGCCACCGGTTGCAGCAGCCCCTGCGGGCCGGCGCGGTTCGGGCCGATGCGCGCCTGCAGCCTGCCGATGAACTTCCTTTCCAGCAGCGTCGTGTAGGCGAAACCCGTCAGCGCAATCAGGATCAGCGCGACCGATTTCAACGTAAATTCAAGTATTGGAGCCATAGGTATTCTCGATTCTCAGACGCCGGCCCGGCCGGTCGCTTTATCGCGAGTTTCATCTTGCGGCACGCGCAATCTCTGTTTCGTTAAACTGGATGTGTCCGGCCAGCACCTTGCTGCGCCGGATCAACTCCCCATCCTGATACAGCACGCGCGGCAGATGCTGCAATGCCTCGATGTCCGCTTCTGGGGGCGTCAGCCATTCCACAGCAGCCATGAATCCGGCGCGTTCCGCGCCGGCGGCGTACCGTGCGCCCACGCCGCCAGTGTTGTCATACACCGTGCCGCCGTAGTACAGATCCGAGCGCCCGACCGGCGGCCATTGCGATTCCACCCGGCTGAGCAATTCATACGACAGGCCTGTGTATTGCGCATTCTGCGCGGCCAGGTCGCCGAAGACCTGCCCGGCATCCTGAAAACTCCACTTCGCGCCCAGGCGTTGCGCAAGCTCCTGGATAATCCACCAGTCCGGTTTAGCCTGGCCCAGCGCCGGGAGCGCGCGGTAAAACCGCTGTACGCGCCGGTCGGCACTGGTAAAAGTGCCCTCGCGTTCCGCGAAGCTCAACGCCGGCAGTACCACATCGGCCTGCTTGGTCAGCTCGGTCAGGAAAAGTTCCTGCACGACTGTGAAAGCGCTTTGCGGCAGCGCATTATTCTCGCCCACGCCGACCAGCCACGCCACATCGACCCGCTCCGGCATCGCGCCGCCGGATGGCAGCGCGTCGAACACGCCTTGCGTATTGCCGTGCGGATACAGCGGCAGCAGCCCGCTATTGGCTTTGCCGGCGTGTTCGCTTTCGACCAGAATATTCGCCAGCGAGCGCGCCAGCGAGCGCGCGCCCTCGGCGCTGAGTTTTTCGTCGCCGAACACGATGAGCAGATTGCGGGCGCTCTTGAATTCTTCTGCCAGCGGCTTCGCCTGCTCGCTGGCCCAGTGCGCCGCCCTGCCTAACTCGTATTTATCGATGCGCGCCGCATAGCGATGCATCTTGGTCGGCCGGTCGTGCGCAACCACCAGGCGCGCGCCGCGATCGACGACAGCCTGACGCAGGCGCAGGAACCACACCGGGGCGCATTGCTCAAGGTCGCCATTGACCAGCAAGATGACATCGCCTTTGCCCAGTTGCTTGAAGTCGGTGTCCTTGCCGACGCCGTAGGTGCGGGCAATGTCGGCGTAGGCTGCCGGTATGGCAGGCGACATGACCACAGCAGCGGATTTCAGCACCTCGCGGAACATGCGCCCGAACAGCCAGGCGTCCTCGTTCGGCAGCCGGTCGCCGATGATGCCGCCGACCTTTCTGCCGCGCATCCGATCTGCCGCCAGTTGCAGGGCCGCTTCCCAGGTGGACTCGGACAGGTTGCCCCGCGCATCGCGCACCAGCGGCCGCGTGATGCGGTCTTCGGCGCGGCTGAAATGATGAACGTAACGGCCTTTATCGCAAATCCAGATTTCGTTGACGTGCTCGTTCTGGCGCGGCATCACGCGCTTAATCTCGTGCCCGCCGGTATGCGTTTCCAGGCGCGTGTTCAGCGAGATATTGCAGCCTGCCGGGCAATGCATGCACACGCTGGGGGTATTGTCCAGTTCCCACGGGCGGGCCTTAAAATGGAAGTCGGCGGTCGTCAACGCGCCGACGGGGCAGATGTCGGTCGTATTGCCGCCGAAAAGAGAGTCGAACGGCGGGTCGCTGAACGTCACAATCTCCATGTGGCGGCCGCGCTCATGGAACTGCAGCACATGGTCGTCGGCGACCTCATCCTGAAAGCGGATACAACGGCTGCACTGGATGCAACGCTCGCGGTCGAGGAAGATCAGGTCGCCCAGGGGAACATGCTTGGCATTATGCTGTTTGGCTTCGTAGTCGAAACGGCTGACGCCGGGGCCGTGCGCCATCGTCAGATTCTGCAGCGGGCATTCGCCGCCTTTGTCGCAGACCGGACAATCCAGCGGGTGACTGGTGAGCAGGAACTCCAGCATGTCATTGCGGGCTTCCAGCACCTGCCTGGTGTTGGTGCGAACGGACATGCCCTCGCTCACCGGTGTCGTGCAGGCGGTCTGGAGTTTCGGCATCCAGGCAATGACGGGCTTCCCTTCTGCATCCAGCATCGGCTGGCGAGTGTTGCGGTCAATCTGCGGTGTGCCCACTTCGACCAGGCACATGCGGCACATCCCGACCGGCTTGAGCTTGGGGTGGTAACAGAAAACCGGGATATCGTTGCCGATTTTCTTGGCAGCATCGACAATCACGGTGCCCTTAGGCACTGCAACCGGGACGCCATCTATCGTTAAGTTGATCAAGTCTGCCATTCAAAACAAGTCTCCAGCAACTCCGTCATTCCATGACGAAACTCGCCAGGCGAGTTTTATCTTTCACAAAGACATCATGCGGCAGCGCCACCACGATCTCGACGCCAACCCTGCGCTTGGCCCGAACCCTGCCGACGATGCTGACCGATTGCCCGATCCACAACTTTTCCTGTTGAGGAATGCGCCGGGCGACTACATCGAACAAGGTCACGCGCTGCGCGCCGGTGCCATCGGCTACTAATAATGTCGTGCCCCGGCTGAAAGGCTGGATATCCATCACCTTACCTTCCACCCACACGACCGCATTATGGTCGTTGCCCGTTATAGCGCCCAGATCATAGCGGCGCCAGTTGCGCCGCGCCCACTTCACGACCTGCACATCGGTGCCGTTCTGCGGCACCACTTCGATGCGCCCGTTGTACACATCGACAGTTCCGGTTGCACTGACCACGGCGCCGACATTGATGTGATAGTTATCGCGAACATGGTCCCAGTCTTCCATCCAGACCAGCAGCGTGACCTGCGCCGTTGAATCGTTGATGTGCAGCCTGAAACCAGCCGAGAAATTATCGTCTCCAACGACCGTGCCCTGCACGGTTACGCGCCTGCCTTCATCCGCGGCGCTGATCTGCGCCAGCGGCGTTACGCCGGTCGTCTCCGCCCGTGCGACGGCTCCCTGCGCCAGGTTTGCAGCAACGCATAATGCTGCTGCCGCAATCAACCGGGTGACATGCGAAACATCCATGTTGTGCCTCAGTATCAGGACGGCAACCGCCCATTGCCCGGCGGATCAGCGTTTCAGCTCAATAAGCAACTTCAACCACAGACCCGCCAGCCACCGATATAGCGTGATCGCGAATCAATTGGTCGCCATAAGTGTTCGGCAGGCCGTTCTGATGTTCGCGCACGAATTGCTCATATTCGGGCCGGAAGTGCTTCAGCGTGCTCAGAATCGGGCTGGTGGCAAATTCGCCCAGCAGGCAGAAACACTTGTTCGCCATACCATTAGCCACATCCGCCAGCATATCAATATCGTGGCTGCTGCCATGCCCGCCTACGATTTTGTCATACAGGCGCAGCGCCCAGAATGTCCCTTCCCGGCAGGGCGTGCATTTGCCGCACGACTCATGCCTGAAGAAGCGCACCATCTTGCGCGCCGCCCATACGATATCCACGCTATCGTCCAGGATCACGAACGACGCAGACCCCAGGATCGACCCGGCCGCCTGCACGCTTTCATAGTCGAGTCTGGTATCCAGCGCGCTGACCGGCAGGATCGGCGCGGACGAACCGGCAGGCAGCACACCCTTGACCGGGCAGCCATCAATCGTGCCGCCCGACATTTCAATGAGCTGTCGGATGGTGTACTGCCCCAGCGGCAGTTCATAATTTCCGGGTCTGTTGACGCGCCCGCTGACGCAGAATATCTTGGTGCCCGGGCTTTTTTCGGTGCCGTACTGGCGATACCACTGCGCGCCGTTCAGCACGATCGGCGGCACATTCGCCAGCGTCTCGATATTGTTGATGACGGTCGGCTTGGCATACAACCCCTGCACCGCCGGGAACGGCGGGCGCAGGCGCGGCTGGCCCAGTTTGCCTTCCAGCGATTCCAGCAACGCCGTTTCCTCGCCGCAGATGTAGGCTCCGGCGCCCAGGTGGATATGAATATCCAGACTGTATCCCGAACCCAGGATATTCTGCCCGAGCAATCCGGCGGCATAAGCCTCATCAATGGCCTTCTGCAGCGGGCGGGCCGGTTCGTAGAACTCGCCGCGCAGGTAGATATAGGCGGTGCCGGCCTGCACCGCATAGGCGCACAACGCCACGCCTTCGATGACCTGATGCGGGTTGTTCTCGATCAACTGGTGGTCTTTGAACGTGCCGGCTTCGCTTTCGTCACCGTTCACCACCACGTACTTGGGGAAGATATCCTTCGGCAGGAAGCTCCACTTCAAGCCGGCCGGGAAGCCCGCTCCGCCGCGGCCGCGCAACCCGGAATCCTTGACGACTCCCATCACCTCGTCGGGCTTCATGCCGGTCAGGGCCTTGCGCCATGCCGCATATCCGTCGTTGGCCTGGTAAACCGCCAGTTCGCGGATATCCGGTATATCCAGATCGCGCAATAGAACGTGTTTATCCATTACAGGGTGCCCTCTATTTCAGGTCGTCGACCAGCTTGTCAAAGCTTTCGGGGGTGAGGGAATAATGATATTCGCGATTGACCTGTGCGACAGGCGCGCGGTCGCAGGCAGCGATGCACATGACAGTACGAAGTGTAAACTTGCCGTCTGGAGTAGTTTCGCCGGCGCGCACACCAAGTTTATGCTCGCAGTGGCGGACAAATGCGTCTGCTCCGCGCAGCGCACACGGCAAGTCGTCACACACCTCGACAACATAAGTGCCGGTTTTTTCCTCAAAGAACATGGTGTAGAAACCGACCACCGACTTGACCTCGGTCGGGTCGAGTGCGGTCAACTCTGCAACCTCGCGAATCGCCGCATCGTTGCAGTAGCCATATTCTTCCTGCGCCAGATACAGTAACGGCATCACCGCGCTGCGCTTCGAGGGATACTTCGCCAGGATTTTTTCAACATCGCTTGCGCGCTTTTCCTTGATCATTTATCGATCCACCTCTCCCAACACGATATCGATTGAGCCGACGATACCGACAATGTCCGCAATGAGATATCCCTGACTCATCTGCGGCAGCGCCTGCAGATTGCACAGGGATGGGGCGCGGAAGTGGACGCGGCGCGGCCGCGGGCTGCCGTCCGACGAGAGATATACGCCGAATTCGCCCTTGCCACTTTCAACCGAATGATAGACCTCGCCTTCGGGGGTCTTGAAACCCTCCGTCCACAGTTTGAAATGGTGGATCAGGGATTCCATCGAGTAGGCGATTTCGTGCTTGGGCGGCGGCGCAATCTTGCGGTCATCCACGATGACCGGCCCGGGCGGCAGCCTGCCAAGCGCCTGTTCGATTATTTTCAGGCTCTGATACATCTCTTCCATGCGGCAGCGGTAGCGGTCGTACACATCGCCGCGCGCGCCCACCGGCACGCTGAATTCAAAGTGGTCGTACGAGGAATATGGGGCGGCTTTGCGCACGTCGTAATTCACGCCGCTGCCGCGCAGCGACGGGCCTGTCATACCATAGGCTATGGCGTCTTCCCGGCCGATCACACCGATGCCGATAGTGCGTTCGCGCCAGAGCGGGTTTTCCTTAAGCAGTTTCTCGTAGTCCAGCAGGCGGCCGGGAAAAACTTTGAGGACGTTCCTGACGGCATCGCCAAAGGAGGCCGGCACATCGCGCCACAATCCGCCCACGCGGAAGTAGCTGGACATCATGCGCGCGCCCGAAACCAGCTCGAAGATGTCGAGCAGCATCTCGCGCTCGCGGAAGGTGTACAGGAACATACTCATGGCGCCAATGTCGAGCGCGTGCGTGCCCAGCCATACCAGGTGGCTGTTCAGGCGCGTCAGCTCGGACAGAATGACGCGGATATACTGCGCCCGCAGCGGAACGTCGACGGCCGCCAGCTTCTCCACAGCACCGACATACGCCAGATTGCAGATCATCGGCGCCAGGTAGTCGATGCGGTCGGTCACGACGATGGCCTTGGTGTAGGTCTTGCTTTCGGCGGTTTTTTCGATGCCGGTATGCAGAAAGCCGATATCCGGAATACAACTGAGGACGGTCTCGCCGTCCAGTTCCAGCAGCAGGCGCAGCACGCCGTGTGTGGAAGGGTGCTGCGGGCCCATGTTGAGCAGCATGGTCTCGCCGGCCAGCGCGCGCGGCGTGACCAGTTTTTTCAACTGGTCGAACGTGATATCGAGCTGGGTATCTGCGGCAGAGACGCCGTTTCTCGGCGACTCTTCGATCTGGGGCCTGGGTTCAGCTACGGTCATAGGTTATCTACTCTTGCGCGTGCGGTTTGTCGGCCATCACCCGTTCGCGGTT
>JAKALH010000502.1 GCA_021813225.1 Chloroflexota bacterium | reverse complement strand
GCGCGTGAGCTCAAGCGGCTGATCCGCAGCGAGCTGGAAACGGCTCTGGCGCGTGAGATGCTGGGTGGCGGCATCGGCAAGGGCGATCACGTCAGCGCCCGCTGGGACGACAAGGCTGAACGGGTGGTCTTCGAGCGCCAGGAGCCACCCGCGAAGCCGGCCGAGCCTGAAAAGCCTGATGCCGCGAAAGTGGCAGAGGCGCCGTCGAGCGACGAAAGCAAGGCGACGCGCAAGAAAAAGCCGGCGGGCGGCGAATCTTGAGTCATGGGGAGGCTGTCGTGTCCGACCCCAACGGGCTGACATGGGCAGCCACCCTCGTGTCGCTGGCGGTCGCTATCCCCACAGCGGGGCACGCGGTCATCTACAAGCGTGACCCTCGATCGGCCACGCTGTGGGTGCTGCTGATCGCGCTGTTGCCGCTGGGCGGTTCGCTGCTGTATGGGCTGTTCGGCATCAACCGTTACCAGCGGCGCGCGCGGCGGCTCTTCCCGGGGGCAGATCCTGCTGTTCGGCAGGACCTCGCGCCCACGATGCCCGAGGCTGTATCGCCGCCGCTTGCCGGTCTGGCCCACCTGGTGGGACGCGCCACCGGCCAGTCGCTGACCAGCGGCAACCGCATCGAGCCGCTCGTCGATGGCGAGCAGGCCTACCCGGCCATGCTCGCTGCCATCGAGTCGGCGCGGCACAGCGTCGCGCTGGCTTCGTACATCTTCGACAGCCAAGGCATCGGGGCGCAGTTCGTCGATGCGCTGCGCCGGGCTCATGAGCGCGGCGTGCAAGTGCGGGTGCTGATCGACGACGTCTATGCCCGCTGGAGGCCCCGCAGCGCCTACCGCGCCTTGCAACGCGCCGGCGTTCCGGCGGCGACGTTCAACCCGACGTTGATTCCCGCGCGCCTGCATGCCGCGCATCTGCGCAATCACCGCAAGCTGCTGGTGATCGATGGCGAGACGGGTTTCACCGGCGGCATGAACATCTTCAGCCCGTATTGGCGGCCCGATGCGCCGGGCGAGGCCTGTCACGATTTGCACTTTCGTCTGCGCGGGCCGGTGGTTGCGCATCTGATGCGGTGCTTCACCGACGATTGGTGCGATACCACGGGCGAGCGGCTCAGCAAGGGTTTCTGGGGCGAACCGCCCGCAACGGCTGATGAGCAAGGAACCTCTTGGGCGCGCGGCATCGAGGCCGGTCCCGATGAGGCCCTGGACCGGCTGCGCTGGACCTTCATGGGCGCTTTGAGCGCGGCGAAGCATTCGGTGCGCATCTGGACACCTTACTTCGTGCCCGATCAGCCGATGATCGCGGCGCTGAGCACGGCCGCGTTGCGCGGCGTGCGCGTCGAGGTGCTGACGCCCGCAAACGGCGACCATCCCACGGTGCAATGGGCCGCGCGCGCCCACTACTGGCAGGTGCTGGAGCACGGTGTACGCATCTTCGAACGGCCTGGCCCGTTCGACCACAGCAAGCTGATGCTGATAGACGGCCAGTGGTGCTGCCTGGGTTCGGCCAATTGGGATGCGCGCAGCCTGCGCCTCAACTTCGAGTTCAATGTGGAGGTGTACGACACCGCGCTGTCTACGCGGCTGGAATCCCTTTTTGATGCCGCCCGTGATGCGTCGAACGAGATATCGGCCATGGCGTTGCGCGCCCGCCCGCTGGCCATCCGCTTGCGCGACGGGGTGGCCCGTCTGTTCACCCCCATTCTCTAGCGACACGACTTGCGAGGAACATTGCCCATGGAAAAGAAAGATCAATGGAACATCGGCTACTGGATCGTCGCCGGCCTGTTGCTGCTGACGCTGCAGAACTACTGGCAGGCGGCCAAGACCGTCGAGCCCGTGCCCTACAGCGAATTCGAGAAGGCGCTGGCCGAGGGGCGCGTCGCCGAAGTGCTGGTGTCGGACCGCACGGTCACCGGGCGCCTGAAATCGCCGGACAGCCGGGGCAAGACCACCATCGTGGCCACCCGTGTCGAACCCGACCTGGCCGAGCGGCTGTCCAAGTACGACGTGCCCTATGCGCGGGTGGTGGAAAGCACCTGGCTGCGTGATGTGCTCTCCTGGATTCTGCCGGCGGTGGCCTTCTTCGGCGTCTGGTTCTTCCTGTTCCGCCGCTTCGCCGAGAAGCAGGGCATGGGTGGCTTCCTGAGCATCGGCAAGAGCCGTGCCAAGGTATTCATGGAGAAGAACACTGGCGTGACCTTTGCCGATGTCGCTGGCGTCGATGAAGCCAAGGCGGAGTTGGTTGAGATCGTCGATTTCCTGAAGAACCCGCAGGATTACGGCCGCCTCTGCGCGCGCATCCCGAAAGGTGTGTTGCTGGTTGGCCCGCCCGGCACGGGCAAGACCCTGCTGGCCAAGGCCGTGGCGGGCGAGGCCGGGGTACCGTTCTTCTCTATCTCCGGCTCGGAGTTCGTCGAGATGTTTGTCGGCGTGGGCGCGGCGCGGGTGCGCGACCTGTTCGAGCAGGCGCGCGGGCAGGCGCCGGCCATCATCTTCATCGATGAACTCGACGCGCTGGGCCGTGCACGCGGCGTCGGCGGGCCCATCGGCGGCCACGACGAGCGTGAGCAGACGCTCAACCAGCTGCTCACCGAGATGGACGGCTTCGACAGCTCGGTGGGGCTGATCATCCTCGCCGCCACCAACCGGCCTGAAATTCTCGATCAGGCGCTTTTGCGCGCCGGTCGCTTCGACCGTCAGGTGCTGGTGGACCGGCCCGACAAGAAGGGACGGCTGGACATCCTGAAAGTCCACGTCAAGAAGGTGACGCTGGCTCAGGATATCGATCTCGAACAGGTGG
>JAKALH010000501.1 GCA_021813225.1 Chloroflexota bacterium | reverse complement strand
GCCGAATACTGGTATGCCTCATACTCGCCCGACGGCTGCTGCATCGCACTGCTGAGCAACCGCAGCGGTTTTGACGAGTTATGGCTGATGCAGGCTGACGGTTCGAACCTGCGCCAGGCCACTCACTTGCGCCAGGACATCGAGGAGTATGCGTGGGCGGCGGACGGCGCGCGCATCATTGTCGTCGCCAGCGAACGCGGAAACGATATCCTGAGCGTCGTTGACGTGGCGACCGGCGCGGCGCAGCGCGTGCCAACGCCGCCCGGCAACCTGACCAGCCCGCAATGGGTCCCGGGCCGGAACGCCGCCGTTGTCGCCTTCGACAGCCCCAATTCGGCCCCTGAGCTGTACTTTGTCGATCTTGCCGCCGGCCAGATGACCGCACTCACAGGCAGCGCTGCGTCGGCGCTGCGCAACTATGAGTTCGTGACGCCCCGCTATATGGAGTACACCAGCCTGGATGGCTGGACGATTCCCGCTTTTCTGTACTGGCCGCCGCATCCCGCTGCGGACGCGCGCGGCTACCCGGCTCTGGTCTACCCGCATGGCGGCCCGACGACGGAATATGATCTGCACTGGGACCCGATTCGCCAGTACTTCGTCGCCAAAGGCTATGCCATCATCTGCCCGAACTTCCGCGGTTCGACTGGATACGGCAGGCAGTTCGAGGAAGGCAACCTGAACAACTGGGGCGCTGGCGACCTGGGCGATTGCCTGACCGCGGCGGACGTTATCGGCAGCCGCGCGGGAGTCGACCGGCGTCGCCTGGCCGTGTGGGGACAGAGTTATGGCGGGTATCTGGCGCTGCTGGCTCTGTCAAAGGACACATCGTACCGCTTCAAATGCGGCGTCTCGCTGTATGGCGACAGCCACCTCAAGACTTCGTGGGCGATGGGCGACTATTCCGGCCGCCAGGACCTGGAATGGCAGATGGGTTCTCCCGCGCTGCACAGCGCCATCTATGAGGCCAGTTCCCCGTTGAACTACGCCCAGCACATCCGTGCTCCGCTGCTGATCATCCACGGCGAGCGCGACCCGCGCGTGCACATCAACGAGTCGACGCAACTCAGCGAGCTGCTGCGGCGCGAGGGCAAGACGTATGAGTACAAGACTTACCCCGATGAGGGCCACGGTTTTGCCAATCCCGCCAACGAACTGGACGCCCTGCAGCGCATCGAGCGGTTTCTGGACTGGCATCTGTTGTGATCAATAGAAGCTGAGTTTCTCGCCGTGGCGGCCCACGAGCACCGCGCATACACCGCCATTCTGCGCCACATTGACCACCTGTTTCTGCGAAGCGCGCCCCAGAACCGCCGTGCCGTACTTGGTTGGAGCGAAACCGACCACCATGTAAAAGGGCTGCACGCTGATCGATAAATCCGGCAGGGCGATCGGGAATTCATAGGCCGTGATGCGCGCCAGCCGCTGCACGACCCATTCGCCCGGCTGGTTCAAGGCTGACTCGATACATTCCTGCCATTCCGCGTCGCTGACCGAGGGGCCGATGATGACGCGGTCGCCGCCGTAGCTGCGATTCGGTTTCAGCACCAGCATGTCGCGGTTCTGGTGCGTATAGTCGAGCAGGTCAATCGCATCGCCGCTGGCATCCGTGGTGCGGCGCGGGCCGAACAGCCTGGTCCACAGGACGTGCCGGCGCAGTACCTGTCTTTCGCTGGGCGTGAAGAACTGGCTGAAACGGGTGTCGGTGAGCAACTCAAAAGTGCTCTTGTGGTCGAAATCCCCCGCCATCGACGATACCATCTGGTTGCGCCTGAACAGCAGTCTGGCGACTTCAGGGTTCCCGCCGTCATCGGCCAGGTTGATGAAATCGATCAGCGAATAGTCGCGGTACACCAGGTCGACGCGCAGGTCTTCATAATAAACTTCAGGCTCGCCGCCTGTATCGCGCAGCACCAGTTCCGTCGGGTCGACGTAGACGACCCGGTGGCCCGCCTGCGTATAGTAATCGGCCAGCCGCGCCAGTTCCGCGGGGCCGTCGCCGGAGTACTTGGCATCCACCACGGCGATGTTGCCGCCCGGCCGCCCGATCTGCTCCAGATGGTCCTGCATCTCGCGCATGAACAGCTCGCGGCAGTCTGCGTTGCTTTCCAGGCGCAGGTCAGGCGCTACCCTTTGCAGGACGGGAATCACGGTCTCCAGCAGGATGCGCTCTGCACTGGGGATGATCACGATGCCGCCGACGCCGACCAGGTTCGGCTCGACAAACGAGAGCGTCTCCTTCCAGGTGGGACTGGTGAAATCCACCATGGCGTCCAGACGGCCGAACACGCAGTGCGCGTTGCGATGCGCGGATGTCCACGTATCGCGCAGCCACTCCTCTTCCAGCGGGTCCAGCGGCACAATCTCGCGGACGGCGGGATTGTCCAGGTACATATCGGGGATGCGTTTGAGCGCCTCGAGCAGCGTCAGCGACACCGTGTGAAAGTAGTTCATCTGCTCGCTGAGCACGCCGGTGGGACGCAGCATGATGTTGATCGTCTCCTCGCGCCCTTCCTTCCAGTACAGCAGGCCCTGCTGGCGCGCGCCGATGGGCACCGCTTTGGCAAGCTCCCAGATGGTGCTGGCGGGCAGGTCGAAGAAGGCGCGCCGCAGGCGGCTGTCCAGCGAGAGACCCTTCAGACCGCGCTCATCCGCCGCCGATAGTGTGTTGGTCATACCCTGATTCCCTTACATTTTCAATGACGTGCCGGAGCCGCAAGGGGCGGCAAATTGAGATTCGTCAAACGCGCATGAAAGATGGGCAAGGCCTCCAGCCGGACGGCGAGACAGCGTTCCAACCAGCGC
>JAKALH010000500.1 GCA_021813225.1 Chloroflexota bacterium | reverse complement strand
CGCCGAGGCGCAGTGGAAATCGGTCTATCGATTGCCGGTGATGGCCTTCGACCACAACCAGATCCTGGACTACGCGCTGAAGCGGCTGCGCTACAAGCTGGAGTATTCCGCGGCGGGCTTCCAACTGCTGCCGCCCGCATTCACGCTCAGCGACCTGCAGCAGGCTTACGAGATCGTGCTGGGCGAGCAACTGGACAAGCGCAACTTCCGCCGGCGCATCCTGCAGGCTGCGTTGATCGAGCCGACCGGCGCGCACCGTTCGCACGAAGGCCGCGCGGCGCGGCTGTACCGCTTCCGCGCCGACGCCGTGGCCGAGGTGAAGGCAAGACGGTTATTTCCGTAAGGTTGTCGTGACCGCGGCAGGGGCGAAGCATTGCCAATGAATCGCAACCTGCCGGAGCCGCGCGGCAATGCTTCGCCCCTACGGAACCACGCCTCGACCGGTTTTGTCCGTGCCAGCCGCCGGTTTCAACCGGTGGCGCCATGCGCCGACGCCGTGGCCGAGGTGAAGACGCGGCGATTGTTCCCGTAGAAGCGATTAAAAAACCTGACAGGTTTCTAAAAACCTGTCAGGTGTTCGGCCGCTGATTTAGAAGTTGTCCTGCTGCCAGGTGTGCGGGTAGCCGCGGGGGAACAGCGCATCCAGCCAGCGCGCCAGATCGGGCTGCGCCTGTTCGGTGCGCACCTCTGAGTCGGCCAGCAGTTCGCGCGCTCCGCAATAGCCCATGACGAGTTGCAGCAGGCGGTCCTGCGACAGTTTCACCACGCCCTGCGCCGGAGCGTTCGCCGCGCCAAGCGCCAGGCTGGTCTCGCCCAGCTCGGTGCGCAGGCTCAGCGACGCCGCACGGCCGCGCAGGGGCGATTCCGCTGCGCGGCGCGCCAGTTCCGGGCGGAGCTTTTCGAACAGCGTCGACTGGTTCAGGATGCGCCCCATGCCGTCGCTCTGGCGGGGGTAGCGTACGCTCCATTCGAGGCCGAACGCCTGCGCAAACTGCCCGAATGGATGGTCGGGCGGCATCAACAGCGTGATATGCCCGCAGCGCCGCGCCATGGCCAGGCGGGCGAACTCGCCCAGCAGCGCCGGGTAATACGCCGCGTCAACGGCTTCGACCTCCAGCACGTTCACCACATTCGCGCTGCCGTCCCAGGCGGCATACCCGGCGAAGCGCCCCTGCACATCCTGAAATGCGATGCCTTCCGGCGGGGTGTTCCACAACGTACCCTGGGTGAAACCTTTGAAATATTCGGCGCTGCGAATCAGGCTGCCGCTGCGCAGGGCGTTGTTGCGGTTATACAGGTCGATGACATCCGGCAGGTCCGGCGCGCCGATGGGGTGTGAGGTAAGCGGCTGCGCGCCCGCAGCTGCGCGCTCGGCGTCGCGCGTCTGAATGGTGGCGCGATAGATCGGCAGGCAGGTCGCGTAGCCGAACCGATAATAAAAATCGGGGATGCCGAACAGCATGCTGACGTCATAGCCTTCCTGCTGCATATACGGCACGGTGTCGCCGAGCAGCACGCGCATGTAACCCTTCTTGCGGTGCTCGCGGCGCGTCTCCACATTCCCGAGGCCCGCCATGCGCACGGCCGCCCCGCCGATGCGCATGGTGTAATCGATCACCGTCAACCAGCAGACCGCCTGATCGCCGATCAGCATCTCGCGGATGTGCTCGCGGCCGTTGTCGCGCGTGCGTATGTTCGTGCTCATCATGAACATCTCCTGCCCTTGTTTTACCATCAATGGGGCCGGGGCATGGTCGTGCGCGGCGCCGCGCATTCAGGCCAGCGCCAGCGTAGCCGCCAGCCCGATGTGGTCGGACGGATACAGCGTGCGGTCGTGCGCGGCAGGACGCTTCAACACGGTGCGGCAGTCCAGCACCCCCATGCGCGGGTCTACGAAGATATAGTCCACGGTGCCGCGCCACGGCTTGAACGAGCGGTTGACGGCGGCATTGCCCAGCCGGCTGAGCGCGCGACGCACCCCGCTGAATTCGTACTTCAGCAGCGTCGGCGCCGTGAAGTCCGGCTCGCTGCCGTGCCGGGCGCTGTGCGCGGAGACGAAGTGCTGCCGCATCAGGTTGATCGAGCGCGAGCCGGGCGTATCGTTGAAATCGCCGCAGATAACCGTGGGCGTATGGCGGGCGCTGTCGCCCAGCCAGCGCAGCAGCGCCTGCACCTGCCGCACGCGCTGGATATGATCGACCACATGGAAAAAGAAGTGGCCGTTGACCAGCGCCAGCGGGCGGCCGCCCACGCGCACGCGCACACGTTCGGCCACGCGGTTCTGTGTGCGCAGGTCCAGGGCGGTGAACTCATCGACGGGCAGCCGGCTCAGGATGGCGATGCCTTCCTGCCCGTGCAATGGGCCGGTCTTGGAGCAGGTGTGCACGCTGTAGCCGCCCAGGCGGTCGGCCAGCCACTGCGCCGTGTTGTCGGGCAGCGCCACTTCCTGCAGGGCGATGAGGTCGGGCTGCAGGCTGCCCAGTTCGTCGACAATCAGGCCGCGGCGCTGCTCCCAGCGTGAAGGTTTATTCAACAGATTGAACGTGACTATACTGACGCGCGTCATGATACTTCCGGAAGGCGGCGCCGTGTCATACACCGCGCCGCCGCACTCGGCTATTATCCGACGGTTGACACCGCAGGCTGACACTGGACAGGTCTTAACGACCTGTCCGGTGTCTGTGAATGTGTGCTATAAATAAATCAAGTCTGACTCAATGTCAGTGAGTGAATCCGCTTGTCCATCGTTTTGTCGACAGCAGGAGGGCACATTGGCAGGAGTGTAAGCCGACCGTCATTTCCGGCA
>JAKALH010000499.1 GCA_021813225.1 Chloroflexota bacterium | reverse complement strand
GTGCGCGGTCAACAAACGGATCAACGCCAGTTGCTGCGCCGCGCCCGCCTCGTCCAGCCCCAACGCCTGCAGCGCTTCGGTGATAGCACGGCCCAACTGCCATTCGTCAATCCACGAGCGGCTGCGCTGCTGGCTGCCGTCCGCGCCGGCGACCTGGCCCAGCGCATGCACAAAGGTCCAGATCAGCGCGACGGCGCGCGCCGGTGTTTCATGGGGCAGTTGCAGCAGGATAGCGGGCGACCCCGCCGCGGGTTCAGTCGAAGCGAGGTCCGCTGGCGTCGCCGCTTGCATTTCCGGCGCGGGGGGCAACGGCTGAGTTGACGTTTCTGCGGCGGGCACCTGTAGCAGCGCACCGAGCTGGTCGCGCAATTCGCGCACAATCATGGTGACATCAGCGCCGCCGTGGGCGTATTCGCGCGATGCGCCGTACAGCGCGGTCAGTTTGCGCTCGCACTGGTCGAGCATGTCGTTCCGTTCGGCAGCCGTGTGCGGCATGCCGGCCAGCCAGCGCAGGAACCCTTCGTGGAGCAGGTCCTGGAAGGGCTGCTGGATGGGCTGCAGCAGAAGCTGATCCAGCGCCTCGTGGACGCTGGGCACGCCGCGGCCATTCAGCGCCGCCGCCAGCCGCGCATAGATGCCGCCGGCGTCCGGCACTTCGCGAAAATCGGTGAAGATGTAGCGCTGGTAGGCATTCAACTCAAGGTAGATGCCCTGCGCATGCAGGTCTTCATTGCGGCGCAGGTACTCCAGCCCCGTCAACCCGTCGCGGAAGATGGTGAACCAGTCGCCGCCGCTGCGCAGGCCGAGGCCATCGGCAAGGGCGGTCTGCACCAGCGACTGGCTGCCGTCGGGGTGCCTGACGACGCGCGCGGCGGACATGCGAATCCAGCCGCGCGTATCGGCGAACTTGTTGTGATATATCACCAGTGCGCGTTCGCCGCCGAAGCGGTTGGAATAGGCGTACACCTCTTCGTTCACGCCGCCGTCGGCGGTGAAGAAGTCGTATAGCTGGAAATGCTCCACGTCGGCGAACAGGTAGCGGCGGTGCAGCAGCGGGGCAATCTCGCGCTCGTGCCGCTCGATCAGGTAGGTGTCGGGCTGCTCATCCCAGCGCGCACACCGGAATTCCATGCCGTACTTCTCCGCATAGCCCTCGATCTGCCCGTGGCCGAACATCGGCAGGCCGGGCAGCGTGGACAGCAACGTGCAGATGCCGAAGTACTTGTCGCCCTTGCCGAACTGGTCGACGGCGGTGCGCTCGTCCGGGTTGTTCATGAAGCTGACATAGCGCTTGAGAATCTGCGGGTCGAACTCCAGCGTGTTCTTGATGAGCGAGCGGTACTTGGCGTTCTCCTCGTCGCGCAGCATGTTCATGAAGGCGCTGTTGTAGACGCGATGCATCCCCAGCGTGCGCACGAAGTAGCCTTCCATCAGCCAGAACGCCTCGGCCAGCAGCAGCGTGTCGGGAGCTTCGACGGCGGCGCGGTCGACCACCTCGCGCCAGAACTCCTGCGGCATGGCGGCGTTGAACGCCTCGCGCGACATGCTGTGTTCGGCGCGCGAAGGAATGGCGCCGCCGCTGCCGGGTTCGGGGAACCACAAGCGCTGGACATGGCGCTTGGCCAGCGTCATGGCCGCGTCGAAGCGGACGATGGGGAACTGGCGCGCCACGTGCAGGATGGTCTGGATGACGGCCTCGCGCACTTCGGGCAGCAGGTAGTTCAACTGGGCGGTATCGTTCCACGGCATGCTGGTGCCGTCGTTGCCGTGATAGATGAAGCGCACCTCTCCCGTCGCGCGGTCGATGCGGCGGAACACGACGGCGGCGTCGGTGCGGTCGTAGTAATGGTCTTCGATCTGCAGCGTCACGCGGCTATCGCCGGACAGGTCAGGGCCGTTGAAGCTGTACGACGGATACGGGCTGTGTTCCGCCTGCAGAAACCAGCCGGGGTGTTCAATCACCCAGGGCGAATCGATGCCCATGTGGTTGGGCACCATGTCGCTGGCCATGCGGATGCCGCGGCGCATGGCGCGCTCGGCCAGGTTGCGGCTGGCCGCCTCGCCGCCCAGGTCAGCCCCGATGCGGTAGTCGTACAGGGAATAGGCCGACGGCAGCGCGTCCGGGTTGCCGGTGAGCTGCTTGATGCGCTGCGAAGCGGGGCTGCGCTGCCACAGCCCGATCAGCCACAGACCGGTGAAGCCGCGCCGCGCCAGTTCGGCCAGCTCCTCATCGGGTATCTGGTCGAGGCGCGTAATCTCGCGGCGGTACTTCTTTGAAAGCTGGTCCAGCCACACGTAGGTGTTCTTGGCGATCAGCACCAGGCGCGGCATCCAGTCGCGGTCGAGGCTGTAGCGTTCATATTCCGCACCGCCCAGCGCCATGCCCATGGCGGCCAGTTCTGCGGGCGAGTAGGTCGGCACCAGCGCAGGGCCGGGACCCATGAAGCCGGTCTTCGATTCTTCCTTGATGAAGTCCATGCTGGTGAGCACGCGATACAGCAACTGGCCGAGCTGCCCCAGCACCGGCAGCCAGCGCGTGGAGATGTACTGCAACTGGTCGAACAGGGAATGCGGGTGCGCCAGCGCAGGCGCGCGCAGCAGGTCGATCAGGTTCTGATTGTCCGGGCCGAAGCGCGGCTGTGTGTCGAAGAAGGCGCGCAGTTCGGCCATCGCGCGGGTATAGGCGGTGTCCTGCTCCAGCCGGGTGTCGTCGAAGAGTTCCAGGTATGGGGCGAAGGCCGGGTTCAGGTTGGACAGCCACAGCATCAGCATCTCTTCCAGCACGACCTGCCGGTTGGGCACGCCCTCGGT
>JAKALH010000498.1 GCA_021813225.1 Chloroflexota bacterium | reverse complement strand
ATCCGGTCGCATCACGCGCGGAGGGGCTGGCGGCGTCGAGCGGCGCGGCAGTGTGTTCGTTTGAACAGGCGCTGGCCGACCCGGACATCGACGCAGTGATTCTTGCCACGCCCAGCGATCTGCACCTGGCGCAGGTCAGGCGCTGCCTGTCGGCAGGCAAGCACGTGTTGTGCGAGTTCCCGCTCTACTGCGCGCCGGCGGAGATTGCGAGGTTGGCGACACTCGCGCAACAACGCGGCGTCTGCCTCATGGTGGCGCATACCACTCACTACCTGCCTCCCTATGTGAAGGTGAAGCGACTGCTCGACCATGGCGAGATCGGTGCGCTGCATACGCTGTTGTATCGGCGCCGCCTGTATCGGCCTGGCGGAATCGCGCCGGAGCGCGACTGGCGCGACAACGCCCTGACGCACCTGGGCGGCCATGTGCTGGATCTGATTCCCTGGCTACTGGACGATCAGCCCCGGCACCTCGCGGTGACCGCACAACCGTCGGCGCAGGAGGCGACTGTCGTCGGTGCCCTGATGGGCATGTCCAGCGGCGCGATCAGCCTGTTCAGCATCGACTTCGAATCGCGCCCGAACGGCGTCTGGCTGGAGGCAGCCGGCAGCGCCGGCACACTCACGGTGACGGGGTTCAGCCGGCTCGAAATCAACGGGCGGGTCAGATGGCAGGCCCCCGATGACGATACGCCCTATCGCGCGGCCATTGCGGCGCAGGACCGCGACTTCGTCAAGGCAATTCAGGGCGGCGCGGCCGGTGTCTCGTTGCAGGACACGCGCAAAGTGAATGGGTTGATTGCGCGCGCGTTCAGGCTGGCACGAAGCGCGCCACAACTTACAGGATCAATGGCTACAATGGCGCGAGCGGAACGACCTCGACGCGAGCGCATACGATGAGGATGGCGATGACAAAGAAAAGAATGACCATGACGCCGGACATGACGAAGGTCGTCAACAAACGCATCGTGCTTGAGCACCTGCTGCGCCATAGCCCCACATCGCGCGCCGATATGGCGCGCGACCTGCAGTTGAGCAAGCCCACCGTGTCGCTGATCGTATCGGAACTGGTGCGCGAGGGTTTCGCGCGCGAACTGGGCGCGAAGCGCTACGGGCAGGGGCGGCCATCCATCGAGATCGAATTGAACGCGCGCGCGCGATACGCCATCGGGGTTGAGCTGGGCGTCTCTTCCGCCCGCCTGATCATTACGGATCTGTTGACGCAACCGATCGCGGAGACGCCGCCGATCGTCCGCGCGGATGTGGATACCACCACCCCGGAGCGGGCGGCGATGAGCCTTTCGGGCATCATCAAACAGGCGGTCGCCGAACTGGCGGCGCACCAGAGAACCAGTGGCGGAACCAGGGAGCATGCGCCGCGCCTGGTGGGCATCGGCATTGGCGTGCCCGCAGTCGTCAACTCCGAATCCATGGAGATCATCGGCAGCAATCCGCTCAACTGGTCGGGGCCGGCGCCGTTCGGCACGATTATCCACGAGCAGGTGCAGGCGCCCGTCCTGGTGACTCAGCGCGTGCTGGCGGCCGCGTGGGCGGAGCGCATGTTCGGCGGCGGCAGGGATGTCAAAACCCTGGTGTTTGCGCGATTTGGCAGCGGTGTGGCGACAGGCATTGTGATCAGCGATCAGCTCTATACCGGCGCCAGCTATTTCGCCGGCGATATTGCGAGCATGACATTCCTGCCGAATAAATCACCCACCGATCTCGTCCAGCCCGTGAATCTGCAGTCACTCGTCACGCGCGAAGCGATCACCGACCGGGCGCGCCAGCTTCTGCTGCAGGGCGTTTATACGTCATCCAGCGCGCTCGATGCCGCCGGTGGCGACCCGTTTAAGATCACGCTGGAGATGCTGTGCCAGGGGTCGCTGGATAACGATGCGCTGTCGCGCCGGGTCATCATCGAGGTCGGGCAGTTCATCGGTATTGCGATCGCGAACCTGGTCGGCATCCTCAACCCGCCCCTGGTGGTGATGGGGGGGCCGTTAATCCGCGCGGGTCATGTGCTGCTGGGCGCAGTGCGCGATCAGGTGAAGCGCTGCTGCAACCGCTATGACCAGGTGCCGGTGCGCATCATCCTGTCCGAGCTGGGCGAGCGGGCGCCGGCGCTGGGCGCCGCCAACCTGGCGATCAAGCAGTTCCTCAGCCCGATGCAATTTCCGGACGTGCGGCATCCCATGTCAAGCTGATCTGCGCTGCCTTTGCCGGTAAAAGCAGTGCTGTCACCCCAGTGAGGTTACCGATCCGCGTCCGGTAACATTTTTAGTGAGGCAACTGGGTTTAACGCAGATTCGTGGAAAGAGCAGCAGACGTTGACGCCCATGCGGCCTCAAAGCGATTGCTGTGCAACTCACATAACGCAGCCAACATGGATTGAGCGTTGTCACGCTTCCAACCGGGTCCTGGGCGTTTCATGCGGTGTTGAACCACGGAGCGATTGGCGCCTTCCACGGCGCCGCTGCCGATGGGGTAGCCGGCCGCGCGATAGGTGGGGTAATCCATGCGGGCCTGATAGGATTCGAAATAGCCTTGGGCTTGTCGCACGACCGTACTCAGGGAATGCTGAGCCGCCATGGCCGCAGCGACTTCGAGCGCCTTGCCTTCCCCAGAGCACATCGAGGTGCGAGCTGACCCATTGCGCAGCGGCAGGAGTGCCTTCGCCAAAGACCGCATGGCCGACGGCCCACACGCGCTGATCGGCGTGAGTCCAGTCGACAATCGAGATCGCGCTGGGGAAGTTGGCCAGCGTGATGCGGTCGATCCAACCCGCGGCGTCATTGGTGGAGGAGAGGATGGGACACTGGG
>JAKALH010000497.1 GCA_021813225.1 Chloroflexota bacterium | reverse complement strand
GGGAAGACGCATCGTCACTGCAGGTAGCCGCGTAATCGCAATTGTTCACAGAACACACCGTATTTGTGATCGTAAAGGCCGACCAGGTTTTTATCGGGATCAACGCTGATACTGGATTGCACCATCGCTTGCGCCGCTTCACTCAGCGAGTGGAACCAAACGCCTGTCGCGGCCAGCAATGCGGCGCCCATCGCGGTTTCGCTGCTGTGCGGTCGAACGAACTGCCGGTTCAACATGCTGGCGCGGATACGCAGCCACAACCGCGATTTCGATCCACCCCCTGTGGCATGTATGCGATTACCGACCGGCGCACCAATATCACGCAGGACATCGTAGGCCAGACGTTCGACGAGCGCGGTACCCTCAAGTCCGGCGGCATATCGGATGATCGGCGGTATATCTGAGGTATCGGCGGTGTCGCCGACCGTAAATCCGGTTGCCTGCGCGTTCAGGAACGGGAAACGCTCGCCGGTGCGCGCCAGAGGATAACGCACAAGCTGCGTCGGCACATGGCTGGCCGCCTGTGCGTCCAGTTGCGAAGGGTCCAGACCGGCATGATCCCGAACGATCCATTCACAGCCCGTGTTACTGGCGCCGCCGGGCATCCACCAGCCATCAGGATGCCGATGACTGTAGATGCGGCGCTGGGGATCGATGAACAAGTCTTTCGTGATGCCTTTGATCACCAGCGTCGTTCCCAGCGATGAGTTCCATGAACCTGGCTCAACGGCGCCCGATGCGATCTGCGCGGCGGTTCCGTCGGTTGCTCCAGCCATGACAGGAATTCCTGACGCAAGTGAGGTCTCGCCCGCGGCTTGAGGGGTCACATGGCCGATTATCTGACCCGGCGCGACCACCGTAGGCAAGTGATCCAGAGGGATACCCAGCGCATCCGTAACAAAGGCAGGCCATTGGTCGTTGATCAGGTCATAGCCGGTTTTAAGGGCGTTACTGAAATCGGTTACGTCGAACACACCTGTCAGTTTTCCGACGATGAAATCGGCGGCATGTACATAGCGTGCCGTGCGAACGGTTACGTCGGGTCTCTCGTGCATCAACCACACGATCTTGGGCAGCGCAAACGACGCGCTGAAGGCGTAACCGAGTTTTTGTTCGAGTTCAACTGCCGCCCGGCGGACAGGCGCCACGTAATCCGTACTGCGTGAGTCGTTGTACATCACCGCCACCGCCGCTGGTTGATGATCAGCCGTAAGCGGTACCACAGTGCCTGAGGTGGAGTCAATTGATATGCCCGCTACACTGACACCAGGCGGCAGCGCCGCCATCAGTCTGCGCAGGCACGCGGCTGTAGCGTCCCACCACACCGTGGCGTCCTGTTCAACCCAGCCGTTGGGCAGCGCTTCTGTTTCGATTGCCATGCTTATACTGGCGCTTGCGATGATCTTGCCAATCGGGTCTACTGCAAGCATCCTTACGCCCTGCGTTCCGAGGTCGATTCCGATAACTGTTTCTGTCGCCATGTTCGATTCCTGTGCCTTCATTTTATGATGGTCGAGGTCAAAGCACTCCGCTGCCGGTGCAGCGTGTTTCATTTCAGACATCTGCGTTATAGTAAGCCTAAGGGAGTCGCCAGAAGAGGTTGACGGTTTACCGGCTCAGCGCCCCGTCCTCGGGGCGCGGTCGCGGCGGAAACGCCCCGAGACGGATTCTGTTGGCGAATCCCATTGGGTCGTCGATAATCGCGCATAGACTCCCGGAATCTCCGAGATTCCGGGAGTCTGGGTTCTCGAAACCAATTTCGCCAACAGAATCCGAGACGAGGCTGCGAGCAGTGTCAGGACCTTCTGGCGACTCACTTAGCCTTGGGAAGGCCTGTTCCGCACTCGTGGAACGAGGGAAAGGGAGGTTTACCATTAAAGCAATCATTCGCAGCGGAAGTCCAGTGCCAGTGCTTTTGAGCCCGGATCCTGCCGGAGGCAGCATCATCGGCCTGCTTATCGGGGGTATGGCCGTCGACGTCGCCGATGTCGTCATTACCGGCGCCAATAAGTGGGCGAAACTTATACTCACCGCTGGCGGCGTTAATCTACAGCAGGTAAGGGTGCAGGATGCGGTATCCGTTTACGTTTCAGCGGAGAGTTTCGTTGACGCGCTCGAACCGCCTCCAGCGCCAACCGTCAAAGTAGGTTTGAGTGTGATTTACAACGCCGATGCCGCGTTCAAGGCTGCCAACATGGGCTGCCGGTTCTTCTGCATTGTCGGGCATGTCGAACTAGGCTCGCAACTCAAAGATGCCTTTCCCGATGCGACAGTGATGGTTCGTCCTTACCTGGACATCCATGGGAACTTACCCAGCTTCGACTACGTCATGGGCAAGCTGAAAGGCGCCAAAGACCCTCGGCTGATTTACACAGGGTTGAACGAATCAGAGCAGTTGGACACATCACCCGACTCACTCCGCAAGCGCGCGGCATTCGATATAGAAATGGCTAACCGCATCAAGGCTGCCAGCGGGGCGTTGTATGCGGCAGGCTCATTTTCAATGGGCACGCCTGACTTCACGCGCACCGATATTTGTGACGCCATCCGGACATACTACGCGCCGCCGTTTAACGCGGGCGCTTTCTGGATGGACCACCATCTGTATAGCCCGAACATGCAGCATATCTACCGTGAAGATATCCAGACGCCAACCTGGAATGGGCAAAAGCAGGTTGTCGTGGAGACGGACTGGTATGAAACCCGCTGGCATTTCTATTTCACGCGCTGTGGATTTGACGCGAAAAGCCCAAGCCGGATTGTCTGCTCAGAGACAGGTGTCGATGAGGGAAGCGTGGGTGGTTTCGCCGCGCACAACGCCAC
>JAKALH010000496.1 GCA_021813225.1 Chloroflexota bacterium | reverse complement strand
CCCATGCGTCTTTTTGAACCGATCCGCTAAAGACAGCGGCTGGTTCTGGTCCAAATTCGGATCACGGGGCATGGGTTCCGGTGGGGGTGGTGCCTGCACCCCGCCTCCCGCTCCCACAGGTGTTGGCGGAGGCGGGGCTTGCACCGCGTTGGCCATGCCGGGCTCCGTCGATCCGGCCGCCCCGGATCCAACAAGATTCCCGCCCAAGGCCGCTCCGCCACCTGAAGTACCTCCAGCAGCGCCGCTCAGGCTTCCCGCGGCTCCGGCATCCATGGCCGCCGCCTGGGCTCCCGTGAGGACCCCGGTGCCGCCTGCGGCACCCGCACCGGCCAGGGCTGCGCCTCCGGTAGCTACCGCAGCGGCAGCCAGGGCGCCGCCGCCCACCGCCGCGCCGAATAGTTCACCACCCGAAAGCGACGATCCCCCCGTCATGACGCTGGACGCTATGGCGGGCAGCTTCTTGGCCATCCAGGCGATCAGCAGGACGAAGATGAGCACGTTGGCGTAGGCAGACAAGGTGGTACCGATATTGGTGCCACCGGACTGCTTCACGCCGTTGAGCAGGTTGGTGATGATGGCGGGCGAGTGGTTCTCGATGAAGGCGATCCAGATCACGAGCACCATGAACCGGATCCCCACGGACAGGGCGTATTTGAGATACCCTTCCGCATGCTGCACCGTCCAGCGGCTACCCGCGAAGCCCATCATGATGATGCCCACGGACGCCACCAGGGCCGCCTCCAGCTGGATTGCCAGGTACTCCAGGGCGAGGTAGATCAGGGCCAGGATGGCGATGAGGCCGACAACGAAACCTACCAGGGCGCCGATCAGGGTAGAGATGACCGTCTGGCCCCCGGAGGATAGCGTATCCCAGATATACTTTACGGTGCCGCCGCCACTCTGGACCGGTCCCTTCACGCAAGCCTCGAAGAGGTGCCAGCCCGTCAAAAGGATCCATCCAATGCCCGTTTGCGGCTGCCCCGCGACGGCTACG
This sequence comes from Chloroflexota bacterium, assembly GCA_021813225.1. Classification (GTDB taxonomy): domain Bacteria; phylum Chloroflexota; class Anaerolineae; order J036; family Brachytrichaceae; genus CAIXPS01. Next base: position 1,832 of record JAKALH010000496.1, on the reverse strand, counting down.
CCGGACGCCTTGAATCCATTGATGACCCAACCCACCAGCTCGTGGCCGTTGAGCAGGATGGTGAAGAACACTCCGATGGTCATGAGCTTCTTGATGAAGGACGTAAAAACCTCATGCACGTCCTTTCCGCCGATGAGCCACTGGGAGACCAGATACACGAAGTCGATGCCGAAGAGCGCATAGAAGATCTCCTCGGCGATGCCTTTCAGCGTGCCGTACCAGCCATTGGTGGCGTTGATAAATGTCTGGGTTACACTGCTCGCTCCGGACGTGCCCGCAAGGGCATCCGGGGCCACCAGAAAGGCCAGGCCCAACAGAACCCAGGGGGCCATTACCCGAATGCCCTTGCGCATCTCAGTTACCTCCCAGGGCGTTGCTCAAAGCATTCCAGGTCCCACCCCCCACGACGACGCCGGGCTGGGGATTGTTGGGGTCACCATACAGGGCCTTCTCCGCTGCATCGTTGGCAGCCGCCTGGTTCGTCTGATAGGCGAGCTGGTTCTTCCGCCATTCCATCTCGGCCGCAGCTTCGGTATTGGCGGTCTGTTGCATCTGCGTGAGCGCCGATACCGTCGCTTGCCCGGCGGATACTGCCCCTTGTAAGAGGGCGTTGCGGCTCTGCGGATTGGCCAGTGCCTGACTGATGGCCTGCTCTGCCTGCGCCTGGGTGGCAAAGGCATTGGGGTTCAGGTTCGCCGCCTGGATGGCCGTGTTGAGCGCGTTGTTGAGCCCCGTGGTGATACTCTCGTACTTCTGGGTGTATTCCGCCGTGAGCTGGGGGTTGAAACTCGCATTCAGGTTCTGGAACTGGTTGGAGATGTTCATCGCGTTTGTACCCAGCTGCTGGGCCTGCGCGGCCATGCCGTACAGCTGGTCTATGGGCTGCGTGATCTGTCCTATCATCGACTGGGGCAGCGTCACCATGTTTTGTACCATGTTTTCGTACTGCTGAATCTGCTCTACCAGACGTTCCGCGCCGGAAGTCTGCGCCTGGATGGCGGTCACTTCCTGCACAATCTGTTCCGGCAGGGTGGCGCCTCCAGTGAGCGTTCCCCCGGCGGCAATTACAGGAACGATTCCCAAACAAAGAATCAAAACTGTCAGATGTGTTTTCATAAAAATGTCTCCAGATAAAATGATTCCTGACTTAACCGTTTGCCTGAATCAACCGCATGATCTGCTGAACTTTCTGGTCATACTGTTCCAGGGGGGCGGTTATCGGAGCCATATACCCTGCAATGCCGGTCTCATCCGAGGCCAGGGCGGAGATAAGCTGCTCCCTGACCGGGCGGATACTTGCGTACTGTTCAAACCCCCGACCATAAAGGTTGGGGGCCGTCCATGTGCTGCCGTTTTCCAGTGGTTGCACTACCTGGGCAAGGTCGGGTTCGTCGATTACCGCCTGTTGGACTTCCTGCATCACCTGGGCCTTGAGCGGGATGCCAGGCAAAATGCCTGAGCCGGTCGGGCAGATGTCCACCAGACGGGCAAAGCCCAGATCCGGGGAGATGTTTCCAAACCAGCCTATGGGCGCACCGTCATTGGGCCCCACGACGTACCGCACGTCGGAGAGATTCGGGGCGTCCCCGATGCCGGCCTCCCAATGGGAAACAGGCAAGGGTTGCAGACGGGTATTGGGGCCGATGGCATTCCCGAGTTGCGTGCTGGTCGTATTCAGCAGTGCAGTGAGTTCGTTCACAGACGCCAGGAGCGGGCCTTTCCGGGCCACCAACTGGTTGGCCAGGGCCTCTTCCTGACTATTGCCGGATTGGACCAGTTGCAGAAGGTAACCGGACAACTGTTCCGGGAAATCGGTGGCGACCGTTTGTATG
>JAKALH010000036.1 GCA_021813225.1 Chloroflexota bacterium | reverse complement strand
CGCGTGTGCGGCGACATAGCCGCCGACGACACCGAAGGCTTTGGACAGTGTCCCGATTTCGATGTCGACGCGACCGTGCAGGCCATAATGATCGACAATGCCGCGACCGCCGCGTCCCAGGACGCCTTCGCCATGCGCATCGTCCACCATCAGCATCAGGTTGTGCCGCTCCGTTACGGCGACAATATCCGGCAACGGCGCGATATCGCCATCCATCGAAAACACGCCGTCGGTAATCACCAGCGCGCGCCGATAAGCGCCGGCCTGCCTGATCTGGTCTTCGAGCGCGTTGGCATCGTTGTGGGCGTACCGAATGATGCGCGCACCCGACAGGCGCGAGCCGTCGATGATACTGGCATGATTCAATTCGTCCGAGAAAATGACATCTTCCTTGCCAACCAGTCCGGCGACCGTCGCCAGGTTGGATGTGAACCCCGACTGGAACGAAATCGTATCTGCAACACCTTTAAACCCGGCCAGGCGCTGCTCCAGCTTGCGATGCAGCGTGAGTGTGCCTGCTATGGTGCGCACGGCAGCCGGCCCGACGCCGTACTGATCGATGGCTTTCTGCGCGGCTGTTTTCAGGGCAGGCTCGTTGGCCAGGCCCAGGTAGTTATTCGAGCAGAAATTCAGGACGCGCTTGCCGTCCACGTTCAACCAGGCGCCCTGGGCGGAGTCGATCGTGCGGATGTTGTTGTAAAGTCCCTGCTGGCGCAGGCCATTCAGTTCGTCGCGGACCCATTGAAGTTTGTCGACCATAGTGCTTTGCCTTTCACGTCCTTGCTTGCGCGCGCCACCCTGCCGGCGCAACGCCATCGTTATTCTAAATCCTCAGATGCGCGTATGGTGTGGGGCGGCGCTACTGCGCTACGTCGAGCAGCACTTTGAGGGTGCCGCGCCGTTGAGCATGAGCGAAAGCCGCCAACCCCTGGTCCAGTGGATATCGTGCGTGGATCAATGGAAGTACATCAACACGCCGCGTCTCCAGCAATCGCAGCGCTGTGGCGAAGGGGCCGCAGCGCGACCCGATGATATTGATTTCGTCGACGACGATGGCAGTCAGATTTGCGTTTGTCAGGCCTTCAAAAGTGCTTTTCAGCACCAGTGTGCCGCGCGGGCGCAGCATCTGGCGCGCCTGGTCGAATCCTGCCGCCGCGCCGGTGCATTCAACGACGATATCGTAGTCGCGGTGACCATCCCAGCCTGCCGCGAGCAAGGTGCTGATCCCACGTTCTGCAAGAATCTCAAGTTTATTGCGATGCCTTCCCAGCGCCGTCAGATCGCATGAGGCCGTCGCCAGCACCTGGGCGCACAACAGCCCGAGTTTGCCGTCGCCGATGACGGCAACACGATCGGTGGAGCGGATGTGCACCTGTTCCAGTATCTGGCAGGCCGCAGCCAGAGGTTCGACGAACACCGCCTCGTCATCGCTGACACGGTCGGGTACATGGTGCAGGTTTGCAATGGGCACGCGCGTGTAGTCTGCGAATGCACCGTCGCGGCATGATATTCCCAGCGTCGTGCGCGCGGGGTCCTGCGCGCGCGAGGCGTAGTCGCGCGAAGGCGAATCCGGCGCGACGCAATTGATCTCGCCGACGATGCGGTCGCCGGTTTTGAAGCCGCTGTCGCTGCCCGGGGCGGGCAGCAGCGCTGCAATCGTGCCGACAAACTCATGGCCCGGCACACCCCGAAATCCCATGTAGCCTTTGACCAGCTCAAGGTCGGTATTGCAGATGCCGGCCTTGCTGACGCGGATAATGGCTTCGCCCGGCGCCGCCTGCGGTTCCGGATAATCCGGGTCGAATGCCAGTTGTTGTGAGAGAGTCAGCGCGCGCACGTTTCGTAGTGGTTACAGACTGCTGAGCGCATAGTAGCCTTCGGCGGCGCCCCACAGTTGCTCGAGTTCACAATACTCGTCGGCGATATGTGCATGGCGCTCGTTGCCAGGGCCAAACCCGATGGTGGGCATATGCAGCAGTCCGGCGCTGCGCGCTGCATTCGTGCAGAACGAGTAATAACCGATGTCGGGGTTTCCCAGCGCCGCACGCGCTGCCAGCACGAAGGGGTGTCGGGGGTCCATTTTCCAGGCCGGTTGGAACTTCAGCATCGTGCGCGTGGCGCCCGTGTAAGTCTTGATTGTTTCTGTATCGATCTCGGCGCGAGCCTTGAAGGTGGCATCCTCGCGCTGAAGCTCTGCGATGATGGCGCTGATCGGTGCGATAACGTCATTTTCAGTTTCGCCCGCCAGCAGGCGGCGGTCGCAGCGTACGCGACAGCGGTCCGGCAACACCGAGACGCTGGGGAAGGGGTTGCTGATGATCTCTGTAGGCTCGAATATGCCGTAGCCGAGCAGTTCATCGTGCGGCGGCTGCCACTCGTTAAGCGCCAGAATCAGCCGCGCGGTCTGCTTCAGTGCATTGACGCCAAGTTGAGGTGTGCTGGCATGCGCCGGCACGCCCTCCACAGTCAGGAACACCTCGGCGCGGCCGCGTCCGCCGATATTGAGCTTCAATCCGGTCGACTCGCAGATCACCACGCGGGCGGGTTTATATTGCTCCAGTACCTCAGCGAGCGCCAGGCCCTCTATCTGCTCTTCATTGACGGATGCCGACACATAAATGGTGTTGCGCAACCGACTGTCGTCGCGTGCATAAGCGGCGCCGCAGATGCTGGCGGCCAGCGCGCCCTTCATATCGGATGCCCCGCGCCCCCAGATTTTGCTGTCGCTGACCTCGCCGCCGAATGGGTCTTTGGTCCACGCGCCGGCTGCGGCAACAGTATCCATGTGCGAGTCGAAGATGATAGATTCGTCGCCGTCCACCGTGCCGCCAGTCGGGCGCAGAATCCCCACTACATTTCCCAGCGCATCCACGTTAACTTCGTCGTAGTTCAGCGCCCGCATCGCATTGATGGCGGCCTGCGCTGCTGCGACTTCCTCGCCGGCCAGGCTTTTCGCTCTGACCAGGCTCTGCGCCACTTCGATGATTTGCCGCTTGCGGGCTTCGGATAGCCGACTCAGGTTATTCATGGTTAGCTGCAATATCAGGCGATGTTTTCAGTGTATCAACGCATCAAAGCGCGTGCTGCCTGCACGATATCATCGCTGCCGGGCAACACATATTTTTCCAGTTCTGGCGAGTAGGGCAGGGGAACATTCCGCGCGGCCACCCGTCTGACGGGGGAGTCAAGATAATCCAGCGCTTCTTCTGCGATGATCGCGGCGATTTCCGCGCCTGGACCGGATCGCTTATGCGCTTCGTGGGCGATGATGACGCGCCCGGTTTTGCGTACGGACTGAACCAGGGCAGGCACATCCAGCGGCACCAGCGAGCGCGGGTCAATCACCTCGCACGAGACTGGGTGAGGCTTCTGCGCCAGCAGTTCCGCCGCCGCCAGTGCGTGCCTGAGCATGCTGCCGATAGCGATGATGGTGATGTCGCTGCCGGTACGAGCAATCTTCGCTTTGCCGAGGTCGACTACGTAGTCTTCGGCAGGAACCTCGCCTTTCTCGGCGTACAGCATCTTGTGTTCAAAGAACAGCACGGGATCTTCGCCGCGGATGGCGGCCTTCAGCATCCCCTTGGCATCGGCCGGTGTCGCCGGGCAGACCACTTTCAATCCCGGCACATTCATGAACCATGACTCCGGGCTTTGCGAATGCTGCGCCGCCGACGCACCGGGCGCACCGGTGGTGACGCGGATTGTCAGGGGGATGCTGGCTTTACCGCCGCTCATGTAGCGGGCTTTGGCTACCTGGTTGATCAACTGGTCGCCGGCGCAGCCGAGGAAATCGCCGAACATGATTTCCGCCACAGGCCGCATGCCCATCATGGCGGCGCCCAGGGCGGCGCCGATGATGCCCGCCTCGCTGATTGGCGTATCGATCACCCGCTCTGCGCCGTATTCCTCCAGCAGACCTGCCGTGACGCCGAAAACACCGCCCATCGTCCCCACGTCTTCGCCGATGATAAAGACGCCGGCATCGCGCCTCATTTCCTCGCGCAGCGCCTCGTTAATCGCGTCGCTGTAGCTGATGGTGCGCATGTTATTTCAGGAAATCTTTCAACTGCCTGCTGCGGCGGGGGTGGCGGAGCCGGCGCAGCGCACGCCCCTCAATCTGGCGGATGCGCTCGCGCGTCAGGCCGAACTTCTGCCCGACTTCCTCCAGCGTATAGCATTTACCGTTGACCAGTCCGAAGCGCAGGCGCAGGATGCGCTGCTCGCGGGGCGTCAGTGTGGAGAGCACCTGCTCGATTTTGTCGCGCAGCAACCCTTCGTACACCGTCTGCGATGGCGAAGGCGTGCTGTCGTCCTCGATAAAGGCGCCGAATTCGTTGTCCTCTTCCTCGCCAACCGGCTGTTCGAGCGACAGCGGCCGCCAGGAGACCTTCAGCATCCACTCCACCTTATCGAGTTCGATGCCCAGTTCTTTGGCGATTTCCTCGGCATTCGGTTTGTGGCCCAGCACCTGCTCCATTTCGTGTGCGGTTTTATAAAGCCGGCGGATGCGGTCGCTCATATGCACCGGCACGCGGATGGTGCGCGCCTGGTCCGCGATGGCGCGGGTAATCGTCTGGCGGATCCACCACGTCGCATAGGTGCTGAAGCGAAAGCCGAGTCTGTGGTTGTACTTCTCGACGGCCTTCATCAACCCCAGATTGCCTTCCTGGATGAGGTCGAGGAATGGAACGCCGCGCCCCATGTACTTCTTGGCAATGCTCACAACCAGGCGGGTATTGGCCTTGATCAGATGCTCGCGCGCCAGCCGCCCTTCTTCTACAACTTGCGAGTATTTCAGAGCGTCATCCGGTTTTAGATGGTTTTCCGATGACTCCAGGCGAACCTTGGCCCTCGCAGCATGGTCGATCTTCTTGGCGAGTTTGATTTCCTCTGCGGTAGTCAGCAGTGGAACGCGCGCCATCTCACGCAGATACAGTCCGATGCTGTCGTCGGCGCTGATGCCCGCTATATCGTCCCTATCGTCTTCCTCTTCCTCTTCATCGTCAAGAAAGTACAGATCGCCTTCGTCCTCATCCTCATCGTTGATGTCCTGTACCTGTATGCCGGCTTCCGTCAGAAGAGAGATGATACGGTCCACCGGGTCGTAACTATCGTCGAGGTCGGGGAGCAATTCCAGAATGTCATCGACGATGACATAACCCTGAGTCTCGGCCTTGATCAGCAGTGAAGCGACGATCTGGTCTTCATCGATCTGAGTTTTCATCTGATGTCTCAGCGATCCACCTGTTGATCGGGTGAGTCGCCCCTCCCTTGCTCTGAGTCGGCCCACTGGATCGTGAGCCATTCGGAGTCGTCTTCATCAGTCAACTCGTGCAATGTCTCTGCGTTCTGATATCTGGGATGGATGGGATTGATGGGAATGGCCATGATGATGAGTTCACGCAAGGTTTCGGTCAGGTCTATATAGCCATCTTCACGTATCCTGCGATCGGGCTCGGAAACCGGGTAACCGGGAAGTGTAAATTCGACATCTTCCAGGCTGAATGATAATGGAATCTCAAACAGATCCAGCGAACGCACGCACTGTACCTGTGTGGCGGACTCGATGTCTCCTTCAACTAAAATGGATTCGACAGTGCGCGTAAACGTCAACTCGCCGCGCAGGTACGCTACCTGCAGATCATCGTCAAGCCACGTTCGACCGCGATCGAGTTGCTCATACTGGCGGGTGCCAACCGGTGCGCCCAGAAGTTTATTGAGCCGGAAGCGCATAGTTCATATTAACATGGTCGAATGCCGGCGCCTTGCAAAGATTCGTTAATGAACAGGCTGCTATCGTTTCTGGCGCCTCGCGGCATTGTACCAAAAAACATTCTCATCTTTGAATACAGCGCACGCCATCGGATGCCCCATAACTAATCTTAAATGCCGGTCGTTTTTTAAGGTTTGATGTTTATGCTGACTTGCCACAACCGGTCAAATGGGTAGAATGTGAAGTCCCACAGGTGACTTGGCCTTGATGCGTTCACAGTACCTGGCGTCACTGAGTTTATTAGCTGGAGCCACACATGAGACCAGAGGAAGCATGGCAATCAGCAACTGGCGAGTTCGAGATAAGCTTTGGGCGAGGTACCTATACGACCTGGTTGAAGTCGGCCCGCCTGATTACCTACGAAGACGGGCAGTTCGTCATCGGGGTGCCCAATGGCTATGTGAAAGAGTGGATGGAGAACCGCATGGCCGGCCAGATCAAGAAACTGCTGGGCGACCGGATGAAGCGCAACGTTGATGTTGCCTTCATATTGATGACACAGAATAGCTATAATGTGGGAGCGCCACAGCCGTCTTCGGTATCCGGTGCGACTCAACCCGTATCAGCGCCCACGGGCGCATCGATTGCTCAAGCAAATATGACGCCCGCGTCGTTGGCGGCGCCGCTGAATGACGGTTTGATTCCCCGCTATACCTTCCAGACCTTCGTGGTGGGTTCCGGCAATCGAATGGCGCACGCTGCCGCCATGTCGGTCGCAGAACAACCGGCGGATCGTTATAATCCGCTATTCCTGTACGGCGGTTCGGGCCTGGGCAAGACGCATCTATTGCACGCCATCGGGCATGCCGCACGCCAGCGCGGTCTGACAACTTTCTATGTGACTTCTGAAACGTTCACGAACGAACTGATAGCTTCGATACGCACACAGAGCACCGAGGTCTTCAGAAACAAGTATCGCTATGTCGATATGCTTCTGATGGATGATGTGCAGTTCATAGCTGGCAAAGAGAGCACCCAGGAAGAGTTCTTTCACACCTTCAACAGTCTGTACAGCGCGGATAAGCAGATCGTGGTCACGAGCGACCGGTCACCGAAGATGATGGTCACGCTCGAAGAACGGCTGCGCAGTCGCTTCGAATGGGGCCTGATGGCGGATATCGCGCCGCCTGATCTGGAGACGCGCATCGCCATATTGCAGCAGAAAGCGCAGATTCGCGGCGTCGAATTGCCTGCCGATGTCATTGAATTCGTCGCCAAACAGGTGCAGAGTAATGTGCGCGAACTGGAAGGCGCACTCACGCGCCTGCTCGCCACCTCGGACTTAACCGGCAGGCCGGTTACCGTCCAGTTTGCCCGCGACACTCTCGCCGATCTGGTGGGCCGTCACGCGCACATTACGCCCTCTCAGGTCATCGAGACGATATCCAAGTTCTATAACATCTCCATTCACGAACTGGTCAGTGCGTCGCGAAACCGCGAACTGGTACAACCCAGGCAGATTGCCATGTATCTGATCCGCCAGGAGACCGACGCATCGCTGCCTGAGATTGGCGGTCTGCTGGGCGGGAGAGACCACACCACCGTCATCCATGGCATCGACCGCGTGAAAGAGCGCCTGGAAGCCGAAGACCAGCTGAGGCGCGATGTCATGAGTGTCCGAGAACAGCTGTATCTGAATGTGACTGTCTGAGCCGCCAGCGCGGGAAACGCGAGAGTTATCTCACGTCTCCCGCGCTCCTATAGCACTTTCAGGGCATTGATCTGCGCGGCAAGGTCGATATCCTTCTCGGTCAGCCCACCCTCGTCATGCGTGATCAACGATAGTGTAACGCGCCGCCATCTGTTGAGTATTGGCATCTTCTTTTCCACTCCTCTGGCCCGGTAATCGCGGCGTTCACATGGGCACTGTCTCGTCGGCGATCTCAACATATTCGCTGCGCAATACGGCGTCGTCGCCGATGCCGAAGATCGCCAGCACATCGCCGATCACCTGTGCCTTGTGCTCGGCGTCACGGCGGCTCCAGGTGCGGCTCTTAATCTCGATATAGGTCCCCTGCTGCTCCGGCTTCACCATGCGGTCGATATTGATGAAGAAAGTATCATCGTCGTACAGCACTTCCCAGCGTAAGCGGTCTTTCTCAATCTCGACCTCACGCGAGGGTTTGAAGTATTCGCGATAGAAACGCGGGCTGCGGTCGGCCGGCGCGATAAAGCGCGAACGTGACAGCAGAATGGAGTGGGGGTATTCGCGTTCCTTCTGCCCGCCTACCAGTGTCAGCCGATATCGGCTGCTCACAATATTGCCGCTCTCGTCAATCCGTTCATCCTCGCGGTGGCGCAGTCGGACTTCTTCATCGCTGAAGTAGAAGTAAGTGTCGTACTGTCGGTAATGCACATGCCGGACGACATTGAACTGGCCGCCGTTGATGCGGTCGATGATGGCGGCAGGATCGTCGACCCTGGCCTTCAACTGCACCTCGAACGACTCTTCCTGCTGGATGCCGCCGATGGCCGCCAGTTTCCGCAGTACATCGCCTTCACGTTCGATCAGGAAGGTATTGATCTGCTGCGCAATATCGTTCGCGCGGGTGCGTATCTCGCCTTCATCCAGTGTCAACAGGCGGCGTTCGCGCATCAGACAGCGTCCGTTGACCCACACATCTCGCACATCCGAGGATTTACCGGCATAGACAATCTGAGTGTAGATGCTATTCGGATTTCGCGACAGGCTGTAATAATTCGGCGTGTTATGAAGCGCAGCCAGGTTCAGCACAATGACATCGGCGCGCTTACCGCTTTCCAGCGAGCCTGTTATATTGCCGATGTGCAACGCACGCGCTCCTTCGATCGTTGCCATCGCCACGGCGGTGCGTGCCGGAACCACCACAGGATCGCGCGTGCTCCCCTTTGCCAGCAGCGCCGCCAGCCGCATCTCCTCGAAATGGTCCAGGTCGTTATTGCTGGCAGGGCCGTCAGTGCCGATGCCGACGTGCAGACCGGTTGCCAGCATCTGGGTCACATTGGCGATTCCGCTGGCCAGCTTCAGGTTGGCCGTCGGGTTATGCGCCACGGTTGCGCCGGCGCGCTGCAATGTGCGCATTTCGCCCTGGTCGATGGCGGTGCAGTGTGCGGCGATGACCCTGGCTTCCAGCAGGCCGTTTTTCTTGACCCAGTTCACGACCGGCATACCGTGTTCGCGTCTTGAGTCATCGACTTCCTGATAGGTCTCGCTGATGTGGATGTGCAATGGGACATCATATTTGATCGCCATCTCCGCGCAGCGGAATAGCAGCGTGCCGCTGCAGGTATACGGCGAATGCGGCGCCACCACCGGGACAATCAACGGGTGGCCTTTCCATTTCTGGATAAACTGTTCGCACGTCACCAGGCTCTCATCCCACGAGGCGGCATCGGGTGTGGGGTACTGCATGATGGTTTGACTGCATAACGCGCGCATACCGGCGGAGGCAAGCGCCTGCGCGATTGAGTCCTCGAAGTAGTACATATCGTTCACGGTCGTCACGCCGCTGGCTATCATCTCGGCGCATGCCAGTTGCGCGCCCAGTGTAACGAAGTCGGGTGTCACGAAGTGTTTCTCAACCGGCAGCATGTAACCGTAAAGCCACACGTCCAGACGCAGGTCATCGGCCAGGCCGCGCAGCAGTGTCATCGGGACATGGGTGTGCGCGTTGATCAGGCCGGGCATGATGGCGCATGACGCGCAATCGACGATCTCTGTTGCGCTGTATCTCTCTGTGATGGCATCCGCATGGCCGACAGCCACGATTGAATCCCCTTTGATGGCGACAGCGCCCCGGGGATGCGTTGTGTAAGCGCCATCCATGGTAACGACGAAGCCATTGGTGAGGATTGTGTCAACTCTGGCGGGATTTTCTACTTGTGACATGGTGTTGTTATAGCATAGTTGTGTGAAGGAAACGCTAAGGCAGACTTGCGTTTCTGCGCGTCGGTGTATAATTGCCCTAATTGAATAGTATATTCTCCATGTTGAGAGCCGGGCGCCTGCAGGCGCTGCGGCTTTTTTGCGTTTTCGGGGAATGCATGGTCTCCATGTCGAGAGCCGGATGTGTACGTTGCACATCCGGCTTTTATGGTTTTCATGGCACGTTGAGTCTGCTTACATGACAAAGAAACTGATGCTCGCTGACGGCTCGATGCTGATGATTGCGATCATCTGGGGCGCTACATTCCCGATGGTCAAGGGTGCCGTCGAAAACTTCCCGGTGTTCTCATTCCTGGCTGTTCGGTTTGCCATCGCATCTGTCGCGTTGCTGGTGTTGACCTGGCGCTCGTTGCGGACAATCCCCCGCAAATGGGTTGTCTGGGGATTGGTCACGGGCCTGATGAACTTTGCCGGTTTTGCCCTGCAAACATCCGGATTGCAGTCCATCGCGCCCGGGCGGGCGGCGTTCATCACCGGGCTGTATGGCGCACTGGTGCCGCTGATGCTGGCATTCATCGGTCGCGGCAAAATCACCCGTGTGATGTGGGCGGCAATCGCTCTATCGGTAACCGGCCTCATGTTCCTCTTCTGGCGCGACCTGACATTCAGTTTTTCGCCGGGCGACGGTCTGGTGATGCTGAGCGCCGTCGCGTTTGCGGCCCAAATCGTGATGGTCGGCCTGTTCCCGCGCGAACTGGACCCGAAACCGATGGCGACACTGCAGGCCCTGGCCTGTTTCGGCGCTGCCGCCGTCTTTGCGCTGGTTACTGACAGGCCGTTGCCCGCTCTGCCGGCCGATACACTGGGCGCTGCGCTGTTCACGGGCATTCTCGCGACGGCGCTGGCGCTGGCTGTACAGACGTGGGCGCAGCGACATACCCCAACCACGCATGCGGCGTTGATTCTATGCACGGAGCCGGTCTGGGGAGCGATTGCCGGTGTAACGATGTTCGGGGAAGTGTTCACGCCGCTGGCAGTTATCGGCTGTGCACTGATGCTGCTCAGCATGGCAGCACCTGACCTGGCGGGTATACTGCGCAGCCTGCGCCTGCGACGCGCTGAACCTGCCAATATCGGCGTCCCGGCACGCTGAGAACCAAAACGTAACTCTGCGGCTATTCCGTCACAACGTTACTTAGAAGCGAATTAGAGCCACGCCAGGCGGCAGGCTGGTCTGTGCATTCGCTGCGTGTTGTCTTCGTGAATCCTATAGTACAATCAGCGTATATGAGTGGCATTTCCGAGACGCTCTCACCTTCGCAAATAGCCATGCTGCGCGGAGCCGGCAACAGCGTGATTGTCTTGAAGACATCGTATACGCTGGTCGGGCGCGGTGTGTCCGGCGAACATGATATCAATATCACCCCTGATGATTCGCAGGTGTCGCGCGAGCATGCCCGGCTGATCATGGAGATGGGCCGCTGGTACCTGGAGGATTGCAGCCGCAACGGAACGCTGCTGAACGGCGAACTGATCCATGGGCAGCGCGTCCTGCTGCATCCGGGCGACCGCATCCAGATAGGTCGCTCCTTCGATTACACCTTCAGCGAGATGAACGCCACGGCGGAGTCGACCGCATTTGAACCCATGGTTGCCGGCGCCGTGCCGCACGGCCCGCCGCACGAAACACCGCCTGCCGGCGCCGGCATATGGATCAGTCCCAGTGCCGCTGTCTGGCGCGATGGCGAGTTACTGCCCGCCAATCTGTCTCGCACGGAGTACCGGTTGCTGAAGTTCCTGGCGCGCCACCCCGGCGATGTGTGCGATTACGATGCGACGATCAATGCCGTGTGGGGCGTGCCGCGCGATAAGGACAGTCTGCACGAGTTGATCTACCGTGTTCGCCGGAAGATCGAAGTAGACCCCGCTCAGCCGCGCTTCCTGATCATTCGCGCCGGGATTGGCGTCGTTTTCTTCCCGCAGGGCAGCGACGCCCTGGCATAGCCGCAGACGAACAGAAACCGGCTTGCTGCTATGCCAGTACCGGGATAATCATGGGGCGACGCCGCGTTTCGGCGAAGACATACTTATTCAGCGCCTCGACCGCCTTATCTTTGATTGTGTTATCGCTGGCGGGCGCTTTAACTCCCTTCAACGCTTCACTCACCCTGTCGGTCATCGCCTTGATCATCGACTCCGAGCCTTTCATGTATACAAAACCGCGTGTGATGATTTCCGGGTCTTCCCTCAGGCTGCCGTGAGCATCGCGCCGCAGCACCAGCAAAATGAATCCATCGCGTGACAGCACCTCGCGATCCCGAATCACAACCGGGCCGATGTCTCCCACACCGCTGCCGTCTACAAAGACGTAACCGCCGGGTACCCGTTCGATCTGTTTTGCTTCGCCGTCGGTGAACTCAATCGGCACGCCGTTTTCCACGACGAACACATTCTGCTGCGGGATGCCCAGATCTGTCGCCAGGCGTGCGTGTGCCTTCAACATGCGCAGCTCGCCATGCACCGGAATGAAGTACTTCGGGCGCACCAGGCTGAGCAGCAGTTTCTGCTCTTCCTGGCTGGCGTGCCCGGACACATGCACACGCGCCAGCGGTGAATACACCACGTTCGCGCCTTTCTGGTACAGGCGGTTGATGATACGGTGCACGTACTCCTCATTGCCGGGAATGGAGTGCGCCGAAATCACGATGGTATCGCCGGGCAGCACATTGATGATCGAGTGCTTACCCGTTGCCATACGCGCCAGCACCGCGCTGGGTTCGCCCTGGCTGCCTGTCGCCATAATGGCGACCTCATTCGGCTTCATCTTGAT
>JAKALH010000035.1 GCA_021813225.1 Chloroflexota bacterium | reverse complement strand
GGATTTTGCCGGCCTGGCGAACGCGCATGGGCTGAAACCTGCCGCACTCGCTGTCGCCTGGGTAGCCGTCCACCCCGGCATCACCGCGCCAATCATTGGCGCGCGCAACCTGGAGCAGTTGGAAGAATCACTGGGCGCGCTGACTGTGCCGATGACATCTGAACTGTATGCCGAGATTACACACCTGACGCCGCAGCCTGTCCCAGCGACCGATCGCACCGAGGAGACACGGCCGCAGGTGCGCCTGCAGGCATGGTAGCAGGCAATGCCATGTGAAACACCTTCAGCTCTGCAGATAGGCGACGGTCTGCGGCCCCTCAGGAAGGATGCAGATGCGCGCCTGTGGACCGATGCGTTGACGCAACTCCGTGACGGTTGCCTCAATATCGCGGCACGGTTTGAGCAGCGCCCGTGCGACCTGTTCATCGGTCAAGCCGGCGCTGTGCAGGTATACGTCGGCTTTCAATTGCACGTTGGCTTGAATCTGCGCCTCCCACTGATCCTGTTCGAGGAATCCCGGCGTATGGATTCGCTCCAGCAGTTCGCGCGGGCTGCTGGCTTCGCGCAGCAGTTTGCCGTATAAGCCGTGATCGGGGATGCCATCCCAGCATTCGGCCGCGGCGATGATGGCGCCATTCGGTTTGACGACCTGCGATGCGGCGCACATGCCCTTGACCGTCTGGTAAAGATTCAGGTCCAGCGGATACCCGGAGTTGGTCGTCACGACGATATCGAACGGTGCAGCGACGGGAACCATGGCGGTCCGCCGGACAAAGGCGCAGCCCTGCGCGTGTGCCGCGTCCAGGTCGCCGGCGAAGATACCCGTGATGCGCTTGTCTCTGTTCAACGTCACGTTCAACAGGAATAACCCTGTCGGGGATGTAGACCGGTTCGTGCGCAACGCCGCTTCACGCGCCTCCTCCCAGATCGGGTTGCCATGTGTGACGCCCCAGGTCGCATTTGGGTTCCCGATCATCTCCGCGTCGTGGTTGCCCAGCACGGTTCTCAGGCCCGCCATTCCCGGCATCACCGCTTTCCCGCCGCCCGAAAAGCCTGCGAAGAAGTGCGGCTCGATGAAACCGGTCAGAATCTTCAGGTCACATTCAAGCAGGCTGCGGTTCAGCCAGATGTCGTGGCCGCGGCTGCTCCTGCCCAGATTGGCCTGCGTGCCGGGGTCAAAGGCATTGTTCTGTTCGACCCGGTAATGCCGGACAATGTCGTCGCCCAGCATGGCGCGCAGTTCGGCCTGTGTGTTCGGGCGGTGTGTGCCCAGCGCGTTGAACAGGGTGATCGAATCCGGCTGTATACCTGCGGCGTGTAACTCGGCGAGAAGCGCAGGAAGGATGATGTGGTTTGGGGCAGGGCGGGTAATATCGCTGAAGATGATGCCGACCCGTAAGCGTGTGCCGCCACCTTTCTGCGCCAGATGCTCCTGTGCGATCGTGGCTAATGGCTCGCAGCCAATCGGGCTGCGCAATGCGGTTCGAATCGCGCCGGCCTCATCTGCCAGCCCCGGCGCGAAGCGAGGTTCTATAACGGTGACGTCCCAATCGTCGGGGAACTCGACCGCCAGACCCGACTTGCCGTACGCCAGCTTTACCTTCACAGGCTGTCCTGCACAGGCCTGCCGACCTGTATCTTTTTCACCCGCGCGACAATCTCGCGCAGCTTCTCCTCAAAACCTGCCTGCGCCTTGAACTCGGTTCCGCTGATCACCAGCGGCGCGCCGAACACGACAATCTGCGCACCCATCTCCAGTGTCTGGATGGCCTGGTCGATGCTCAGGCCGCCGACAGCCTGCACCGGAATATCCACGGCGGCCAGCACCGCCGGCAGGTCGTTCAACGGGCTGAGGCCCTTGATCATGTTGCGTTCGTCAAAACCGGTGTGCACGATGATGTAATCGACGCCAAGCGCCTGCGCCTGTCGTGCGCGCGCAGGCTTATCGGCGCACAGCATCACATCGCACATGACCTTGCCGCCGTAGCGCTTCGCCATGCGGACCTGTTCGATGATGCTGGCGTCGTGAGCCTGGCCCATCACGACGACCATGTTGGCGCCCGCTTTGAACATCACCTCTGCCTCAAGGCCGGCCCCGTCCATAGTCTTCAGGTCGGCCACAATCGGCGCCTGCGGGAACTCGCGCCGGAACATCTGTACGCCGCGCATCCCTTCCGCCAGAATCAACGGTGTGCCGGCTTCCAGCCAGTCTACGCCGGCGGCCACGGCGCCGCGCGCCAGCGCCAGGGCTTCGTCGAGGATCGTCACGTCGATCGATATCTGGATGATAGGCGGCTGTGCCATCTGCTCACTCCTGATTGACCAATACCGATTTCACATTCGCACCTTCCTCCATCCGGGAAAATGCCTCGCGCCAGTCGTCCAACGTATATACGCCGCCGATTACAGGCCCCAGGTTGATCTGGCCGGTGGATAAAAGGCCGAGTGCGCGCTCCCATGTCGGGAAGGTATGGCTGAATGACCCCTGCAAGGTGACAGCCTTCGCTACCAGCGGGTCCAGACTGAAGTCGAGCGGCTGCGGGCCCCAGCCGATTTTCGTTATTCGGCCATTCGGGCGCACAAGTTCCAGAGACTGCCGCAATGCCCTGCTGACGCCGGTGCAATCGACGACCAGATCAGCGCCATAGCCGTCTCCCAGCGACTGAATCAGCTTGAGCGGGTCTTCATGCTGGATATTGACGATGTGATGCGCGCCCAGTTCTTCGGCCACTTCCATCCGGTGTTTATCGGCGTCGGTGCCCAGCACCACCAGCGTGCCGGCGCCGCGCAGGCGCGCTATCTGCAGCGCCATGATGCCGATCGGTCCCGGCCCCTGGATGACCACCAGTTCGCCGGGCTTGATGGCGGTCTTCTCTACCAGCGCGTTGTAAGCGACGCAGATCGGTTCGGTCAATGCGGCGTGCTCAAAAGGCACGTTTGCCGGGATGCGGTGCAGGATCTGCGGGCGGGCGACGACCTGGCGGGTGAAGGCGCCATTGGCCAGCGCGCCGTAGCCCAGGCGGTGCGGGCACAGGTTGTAGTTGCCGCTCAGGCAGTACACGCATTCGCCGCACACACTGGCTGCCGTCTCACAGGCGACACGCTCGCCGACCCGAAAGCCGCTGACACGTTCACCGACCTGCGCCACAACGCCGCAGAACTCGTGACCCAGAATCAACGGCAGCTTGATCGCCCAGCTTTGATGATCGCGCCACATGTGGATATCGCTGCCGCACACGCTGGCCGCCTTCACGTCCAACAGCACCTGATCGGGACCAATAGCAGGCTCTGCCACATCCAGCACCTTTACATCGCCGTCCGTTCTGCTGCATTTAACAATTGCTTTCATAGCCATATCAACTTACAGGCCGGTGATCGTGGCCTGGTATCGTGTCAATGGATTCGGCCACCCGCAGGGAAATACCGGGCGCGCATTCTTTCGAGGAACTCGATCGATTCGCGCATCTCATCCATGCCGTTCATGCCATCTTCAATACTCACCCAGCCCGTGTAACCTGCTCCCGCCAGTATACTGAAAATGGCGTCGTAGTCATTCAGCCCTTTGCCCGTCACACCGTGTCGCAGGTTCGGCGAGTATCCCAGCGTGCCGTCCGACTGTTTTAATTCGTCCAGTGTGGTCCCTTCCGCCAGATATCGGTCGCTGGCGTGCATGGTTACCACACGTCCGGCAACTTCGCGCAGCAGTGCGATCGGGTCGTCTCCTGCGACGATGGCGTTGGAAGGATCGTACTGCACCCCGAAGTGCGTGCGGTCAGTGATGGCGCTGACGATGCTCAGGAACACTTCTTTTTTCTGTGCGAACTCAGGGTATTTCCAGAAACCATCTTTATAGTGGTTTTCCATCGCCAGCACGATGTCGTATTCACGTGCGACGGGCAAGAGCCGGTTGATGGCTTCGACAACCCACTCTATGCCTTGTCCCAGGCTGACCTGCGGGTAGCGCTGACCGCTGAGAACCCGGCATGCGGCGCGCGGGCCGCCCAGCCGCCGCGTGACGCGCATCAGTTCCACCTCACGGTCCAGCGCACGTTTGCGGGCGTCGGCGTCGGGATTCGTGAAGTCAGGCGAACAGCACAACATGGGCATGGCAAATCCGGCCCGGCTCAGCGCTTCGCCCACGCTGTCCAGGTACGCAGAATCCAGGCTGGTGAAGAACCCGTCGTACATCTCCAGTCCCTCGGCGCCCCGCGCTCCGGCCATGCCGATCCAGTCGAACACCGTCATGGTGCGGTGTAAAGCAATGTCGTCGATGTAGCACTTCGGGAATGCCGATATTTTCATCATCGCCCTCGCAGCAGGGTTGTCTGCCAGGCCAGACCATGCCTGTTAAGCCAGCCGCTTGGAATATACGCGGTGCGTTTTATATGGTACACCGCCCAGATTGACCAGGTCGCGCCGCATCTGAACGGCTGTATCGGCCACCTGCGTCAGGTCGGCGTCATGAAAACCGAACTCGCGGATCGTCTTCTCCATCTCCGAGTAGAGCAGGGCGTTGCCGCCGCGCCCCTGGAACTCGCTTAAGATGCCGGCGCCGTTAAGCGCCACCCAGCGCGTCCGCCGCATATCCAGCAACAGATCGGGGATGGCGAATGGAAAAAGGTGCCCGCGCGCTCGCTGCAACGCGCCGGATACGTCCGGGAAGGCCAGTAGAAAACCGACGACTTCCTGGTCGTGTGTGATCAGTTTGATCAGGCGTGGATTGGCCAGCAGCATGACATTCTCCAGCAGGAAGTCGATTTCGCGCTGCGTCAACGGGTAGTATTCCCAGTTGTTTTTGAACGCTTCGTTATAGGCTTTGCCAAGTTTCGGCACCCAGGCGATGGCTTCGCGTTTGCTGCGGAAACGCAGCACGCTCAGGCCGCTGCGTGCCATGGCGCGCCTGGCGATGCTGTGCACCCGCTCCGGCAGCTTGAAGGTGTCGATGTTCAGGCGACAGGAGATGAAATCCACCTCTTTAGTGTATCCCGCCGACTCGACGTGTTTCACGTAATAGGGGTAGTTGTAGTTCATCATCGTCATCATCTGGCGATGCTCATATCCCTCTACCAGTAGGCCGTAACCATCCAGTGCGCCGAAACCCTTTGGCCCGACGACGGCATCCAGCCCGCGTCCCTTCGCCCATGCCTCGACCTGCTGGAACAGTGCTGCGGCGGCTTCCGGATCGTCCTCGCATTCGAACAGGTAGAACTGCGCCTGCCTGGTATGGTGGTAATCGTTGTAGCGCCGGTTCTCTAACGCCGCGATACGACCGACGGCGCGGCCGTCGCGCAGCGCGACGAAGAAGTCGGCGTCGGAGTGTTCATAGAATGGATGCTTCTTACGGTTCAGTTGCATGTTCGCGTCGACGAACAAGGCGGGAACCCATTGCGGATGCCCTGCATACAGGCGATAGGGGATATTGACGAAGCGGCGTACCTGTGGAGCGTTCTGGGTATCTACCTTTTCAACTGCCAGCATGGGTCTCCCATATGCCTGGATTGTAGCGACTTTTGCGCGATTCCATACACGCGTTGGCGCAGGAAATCCCCAACCTGCGGGACCGATCGATCCGCGCGAAATATCGCGACGACAACTGGTGCTGCGATCCGAAACTGGCCGGCCCCGGGCAGCCGGACGCCAGTTGTTCGCGCGGCGCAGTGAACGTGCCTGACCTGGTCTATGCCGGGCAGGCGGGCTCCGCTGCACAGCAGGCTGGTAAGTTCGAGTAGAATTACAACGCATGTTGCAGCCGACGCTGCATCCGAAGAAAAGCGCATGATCAAGCAACACGAGGATTACTACAAAATCTTGCAGGTTGATCCTGCTGCCGATCCTGAGGTTATTACCGCAGCATACCGTCGCCTGGCGGTGAAATATCACCCCGACACCAACGCGGCGCCGGATGCGTTGCCGCGCATGCAGAAAATAAACGAAGCTTACGCCATTCTGTCCGATCCTGCGCAACGCGCGATCTACGACCGCAACCGCCGCAACGGCGTGGCCTACGAATACCACAATGGACAGGAGCCGGTGGGCCGCCGCAATGAACAGCGCACCGTGCAGGAGGCCGAGGCGGACTGGCTGCGGCAGAAACGCGTCGCCGAAGATGCCTGGAGGCGCGCGCAGCGCGATGCCGAGATCGAGCGCGACCGCGCCTTGCGCGAGGCGGAAGACTCGTGGAACCGCGCCAAGCGCCAGGCAGAGGAAGCCTTTAAGCGCGCGTCGCGTGAGGCCGATATCGAGCGCGATAAGACCTTGCGCGAGGCCGAAGACGCCTGGAATCGCGTCAAGCGTACCGCGCAGATGCCGCAGACCCGCAACTGAATACTGGCTGCCGCAGCCGCACGCCTCCGACCTCGCCATATCCTGTGAATCCGCATACTTCTACCGCCATTTAGACAAGCAACGCGGGCGGCAAACGCAGTATGCTATCCCTGCATCGTCATCGCGCCGGCGCCGATTTCACATTCCAGTCGATAATAAACATCGATTCGGGTTGCCGCATGGCGACGCGCACTAACATCATTGACAATACAGGAGCAGGGCATGAATAACCGAGAGCGAATCCTCGCCGTACTGAACTACGGGCATTACGACCGTCTGCCGCTCGTGCATTTTGGTTTCCTCGATGAAACACTGGAACGCTGGGAGTCGGAAGGGCATATCAAGCGCTCGGAAATGCCGCACATCTACGACGGCAGCCCCGATGAGGAAAAGCTGACCCGCATGCTGGGGTTTGATTGTAACTACCACAATGTCTTCAGCCCGTCGGTGCGCCTGGAACCGCCGTTCGAGCCAAAAGTACTGGAAGAGCTGCCCGGCGGTTATCGCAAGGTATTGAATCGCGACGGCGCCATCGTCCTTGACAGCGACGACAACTCCAGCATACCCGGCGAAGTCGACCACATCCTGAAGGGGCGCAAGGAATGGGACGAGATTTTCATGGATAAGCTCCGCTACTTTGACGATCGTGTCAATCGCGCGCGGGTCAACTGCGGGGGGACGCTCAAACGGTTCGACCAGGGCGGCAAGGACTATCTGCTGGACCCCAACCGGCAGACGCACATCCTGCTGCATTCAGGCAGCCTGATGGGCGTGCTGCGCGACTATGTCGGCCTGGAGCATCTGAGCTATCTACAGGCCGATGACGCGGATCTGTTCGATGAGATGATCGAGGTGAATGCGGAGTTGTGCTACCGCTGCACCGAAACGGCGCTGGCCAGCGGCGTGCACTACGACATCGGCCACTTCTGGGAGGATATCTGCTACAAGAGCGGCCCGCTGGTGAACCCGCGCATGTTCTACAACAAAATCGGGCCGCGCTATCGGCGCATCACCGACCTGCATCGCAAATACGGCGTCACGCTCACATCGCTGGATTGCGATGGTCAGATTGACCGGCTCATCCCGACGTTTATCGAGAATGGCGTCAACGTCATGTTCCCGATCGAGGTTGGCACATGGGGCGCCAACATCAAGCCGTGGCGCGAGAAATACGGCAGAGAACTTCGCGGCGTCGGCGGTATGGCGAAGCGCATGTTCGGTTTTGATTACGCAGCAGTCGATGCCGAGATTGAGCGCCTGAAGAAACTGGTCGACCTGGGCGGATACCTGCCATGCCCTGACCACCGTATTGCGCCTGACGCGAAATGGGAAAACGTCCAATACTACTGCGATCGCATGCGCAAGGAATTTGGCGGTTAGCGGGCGGATGCTGCGGCCTCGACTGAATGAAGCTGTACAGGCGCTCATCATGCCGCATTGGCCCGTGGGGGTATGCGAACCAGATTGCGGCTTTTGGTGAAGTGATGGGTTGGGAAGCCATACCGCCTGAATTATGCCGAAACGTCAGGAAAACATGATGATCCGACATGCCTGTTGGCTTGACTTTTCGCGGATTACAGGCATAACATGACCTTAATCGGAGCAGGAGACAACCATGACGTTTAGGGTCGGTATCGTCGGTGTCGGTAATATCGACAGCATCCACGCCGGAGCGTATAAAGACAATCCCCAAGTCGAAATTGCAGAGGTGCAACCATGATAAAACTGGGCGTCAATTCCGTGCTGTTTGGCGGGTTCGACTTTGCCACAGCGGCGAAGCATATCAGGATGGCGGGTTACGACGGCGTTGAAATTTCGGCCATCAAGGGCATGTGCGAGCACCTGGCGCTGGATAATTGGCGCTCGCAGGCGGGCGAACTGAAGCAGATCGCCGCAGACAACGGGCTTGAGTTCTTATCGACAGAGGTAGCCGCGCTGGATGAGGAGCGTCTGACGAAGGCGTTCGAGGCGTGCTCGGCCATCGGCATCCCCATGGTCAATGTCGGTCCTGGCGGCAAGAGCAATGTGCAGGCGGATTTCCAGCGCACGACGGACATGCTCGCGAAAATGGCTGAAAAAGCCGAGGGATTTGGCGTTACGCTGTGCTGCAAGGCGCATGTCGGCGGCGCCATCTATAACACCGCAACGACGCTGCGCGCCATGGAGATCGTCACTCACCCGGCCTTTGGCATCGACATGGACCCCAGCCACATATACCGCGCCGGAGAGAATCCCGCTGAGGCACTGGCGCCGGTGCTGAGCCGCACGAAGCATATCCATATCCGGGATTGCAAAGGTCCCGGCCCGAACCCCGGCACGCCGCCCAACCAGGCCTGCGGGCGCGGCGACATCGACCTGTTCGCCTACTGCAAGGTCATGGTGGACGGCGGTTACAAAGGACCGGTCTGTCTCGAAGTTATCGGCGCGAACCAGCTTGACCTGGCGCAGGTTTCGGTCATCGCAGCGGAAAGCTACGGTTATCTGAATGCCTGCCTGCGGATACTGGGCGCGCGTTGATCGAGCGGCGGAGATGCTATGGCATCTCCCGACGCATGAATAGACGGAGTGGAGTATTGAAACGCGAGAGAGCTATATGAAGAAGAAACCCAATCTCATCCTGTTCGGTATCGACAGCCTGCGTGCGGACCATATGAGCCTGTTCGGATATGACCGCCTGACCAGCCCGCACATCGACGAATACGCCGTGGGCGGCACATCGTTCAGCCATGTCACCAGCCCGTCGATCCCCACGACGCCCGGTTACACCTCGATGTTCACCGGCATGGACTGTTTCGGCACCGATGTGGTCGCCCTGCGCCACGAAGGCGGCCTGGGCGCGCATCTGAAAACGCTGGCTGAAATCCTGGGTGAGCAGGGATATAACACGACCTGCGTGGGGTTCAGCGGCAACCCGGCGTCGCGCGGCTTCCAGAAGTATCTCGACTTTGAAGGGTGGGGATCATGGGAGCAGGGACGCAGCCCCAAGGCGGAGAACCTGAATGCAGCCGCCATTCCCGAACTGAAGCGCCTGGCTGGAGAGGACAAGCCCTTCTTCCTGTTCCTGCGCCACATGGATCCGCACGCGCCGTACCTGCCGCCGCGCCCGTTTGAACGCATATTCTACGCCGGCAACGAGACTGACCCGGCTAACCGCTCGCTCGATCCGGTGTACAGCTTCAAGCCGTTCCGCGACTTTCATGCCAGTTGGTTCCCGCCGAACTGTACGGATGCCGACTATGTAATCGCCCAGTATGATGGCGCGATTGCGTATATGGATGCCTGCATCGCCAACATCTTCAGCCAGATTGCGCAACTGGACCTTGAAGAAGAGACGCTGGTCGTCATCGACGCCGATCACGGTGAAACGCTGGCGGACCACGGCTGCTATTTCGACCACCACGGTCTATACGAGTGCACCCTACATATTCCGCTGATTTTCGTGTGGCCGGGACACGTGCCGTCCGGTCTGACGTTCGACGAACCCTGCTACATGAAAGACGTCACGCCGACGATTCTCGACCTGCTGGGCGTCAATCCGAAGCCGAAGATCAAGTTCGACGGCCGCAGCCTGGTCCCGCTGATGAGTGGACAGCCTTGGATTGCCGAACCGGAGACATATATCACCGAGGCCACCTGGATGCGCAAGCATGGCTGGCGCACGCCGCAGTGGAAACTCATTCACGCGCTGGAACCAGACTTCCACTTCAAGCCGGAAGTCGAGCTGTACGACCTGGTCGCCGACCCGGGTGAGAATACCAACCTGGCGGAAGCACAGCCGGATGTGGTGAAGCTGCTTGAGGAGCGTATGCTGGCGCACATCGAGCGGCGCACGAAGGCGACCGGACGCCCGAATCCGATGTACACGAATCTGAACTGGCACGGCCACGGCAGCGGCCCGTTCAAGACGTCGCAGCAGGCCTATGACACCATGTACATCGGCTCGCCCCGGCAGGCGCGTTCGTTGCAGGCAAAGGAATTGCGCACCCAACGCGGGGCCAAGAAGCTGTAATCAATCACACACTCTGGGCAGGCCGGCGCCTGAACCGGCCCGCCCAATGAAGCGCCCGACTCCATAACCCCATCCGTAATGATGATCACAATAATCGGCCGGGGACATTCCGGCACGCGCGCCATCTCGCATACCCTCATGACAAGCAACGTGTTCATGGGAGCGCTGTTGAACGCATCCGGCGACATGCTGCCGCCTGAAAATCTGTATGAAGCCTGCCGCGTGATGGCAAAATACGTCGTATACAAAGGCGGCCTGGAATGGGACTTTTCACAGCTCTACACCATGCCGATTGACCCCGAATTCACGCGCCTGGTGGAGTCCTACCTGGCGCGGGTATTGCGCGACCGCTCCGAGTACAAGGGCTGGAAACTGCCCGAGACGACGCTCATCTATCCGTGGATCGTGCGCATGTTCCCGGATATCCGCTACATCCACTGGGTGCGCGACCCGCGCGACAGCATCCTGGGCGCTCACCTGACCGACGACCTGGCGGATTTCGGCGTCCCCTATGAGAAAACGGATGATGTGCGCCTGCGCCGCGCCGTTAGTTGGAAATATCAGCGCGAAATCGTCAAGGCGACGCCTGCGCCGAAACACACCATTTCGGTGCGCTTTGAGGACTTTGTATTGAAGCAGGAAGAAACGCTGGCACGCCTGGAACAGTTCCTGGGACTTCCGCTGGCCAGAGTTATCGTTCGACCGGATTCGATCGGTCGCTGGAAGACCGACACTGGAACACACTATTACCCCTTCTTTCAGGATGATCTGACGGAACTGGGATACACATAGTCGGCAGGAGAGCAACCATGTTGCGTGTATGTGTAATCGGCATGGGCCATATCGGCAACTTGCATGCCCGCATTTACAAAAACGACCCGTTGGTTGAGCTGGCAGGCGTCTGCGACATCAGGGCAGACCGCGCGAAGGCCGCGGGTGAAAGCCTGGGCGTCCCGTACTTTCTGAGCGCGCCCGAAATGCTGGCGGCCCTGCGCCCCGACCTGTGCAGCGTCGCCACCGGCGGTTTCGAGTACAGCAGTGACCATTACGAGCCGACGATTCAGGCTCTGGAGGCCGGCTGCCACGTGCTGTGCGAGAAGCCAATCAGCAATGACATCGCCAAAGCCGAGGAGATGGTGCGCGTTGCGCGCGAGCGCAGGCGCTGTTTCGGCCTGGATTTCAACCATCGCTTTACGTCGGCGGCGCGCCAGGCCAAAAAATGGCAGAACGAGGGACGTTTGGGCGACCTGCTGTTCGTCAACATGGCGTTGTGGATCGGCCGGCCCGAAGACCTGGATTCGCCCTTTTACCACATGAAGGCGCTGAACCCGCATTCAATCGATATCATGCGCTACTTTTGCGGCGACATCGAGAAGGTGCAGGTCTTCGCCATGAAGGCGCCCGGGCGCTGGATGTGGTCGACGGCGTCATGGAACCTGCAGTTCAAGAATGGCGTCGTCGGTCACCTCACCAGCAGTTACGATATCGCGCGCGGACATCCTATGGAACGCTGCGAAGTCGCCGGCACAAAAGGCCGCATGATCGTGGATGACATGTGGCGCGAGGCCACGCTGTACCCTGCCGGTAACCCGCTCAAAGAGGTCTACACCAACCCTGTATTCGGCGGTTACGCGGACTTCGACGACACGTTCCGCGACCGTATTCACTGCTTCGCGCAGCAGGTTGCCGATGGCGTTGCGCCTGAGGACATCGACGGCTCAGGCGCAGCCGGGCTGGCAGCGCAGAAAGTGATACAGGCCGGCATCGACTCGTTGACCAGCGGCCAGATCGTTACCGTGCAGTAAACAATTCGGGTCGTGCGTGTCTACGTGGCGACGAGGGTTATCGCGGTGCGGTTAAGCGGTGTAAAGGAAGATCAGAGTTCGTAGGAGCGCATCATAGCCAGCTCGCGCGGCAGATGTACATCGGCCGGCTCCCATCCACTCCATTCGCCGCTGAGGTATCCGCCATAGCCGTCGGCCTGCAATAACCCCACAGCGCGGCGATGGTCGATTTCTCCGCTTCCAACCGGCTTTAATACCACCTCGTCCAGTCGCAACAGTCCATCGTGGAAATGGACGTGCCGTATCCATGGCTTAAGCGCCGTATAGGCCTCATCCATTGTTGCGCCAGCCTGGCGCACGGGGTGCATGATGTCCCAGTTAACCGCGATGGCGGAATGGTTGACGCGCCGCATGACTTCTGCCAGATGTTGCGGATTGCACCAGTCATCGTGTGTCTCAACGCAGATCACGACGCCCCGCTCGCGGGCATAGGCCGCAACCGA
>JAKALH010000495.1 GCA_021813225.1 Chloroflexota bacterium | reverse complement strand
TTGCGAGTGGTGCGCTTGAACGAGCCGGCGCGCCAGACGGCCAGCGATATCGAACGCGGCACCGGGCTGCCCAACGACCTGTTGAACAACATCGCGGCATCGTTGCCCGACGAAGCGCACGACGAGAGCAGCCAGATGCACGAAATCCTGGGCGGCGGCGAAGCCGGCACGGCGGAGAGCAGCCCGTCAGAATCCTCGGAGCGCCTGGACGACATTGCCTATCAGTATTACGGCAATTCGTCGCTGTGGCGCTTGCTGGCGGCAATCAACAATATCGACGACCCCTTACATCTTGACGCAGGGACCCTGCTGCGCATACCGCCGGTTCCGGGAGTGAGCGATGCCGGCGCGCGTTAGCACCCTTCCCGAGTTGAGCGTGACGGCTGGCGGCCAGCCGCTGCCGACTGAGGCGCTGCGCGAACTGGAGAAGATGCGCGTGTCACAGCGGCTGTCCAGCCCCGCCCAATGCGAATTGACCTTCTCCGCAGGAGCGCAATCGGAACTCGTTGCCGGCCGGCTTGCGCCGGGTGTGGAGCTGACGGTTGGCGTCAGCGCCAGCACGGCAACCCTGTTCGCCGGGCAGGTCACCGCGGCCGAATATCTGTATAGCGCCGCCAACAGGCAGACGGTGCGCGTGCGCGCCTACGACAAACTGCATCGCCTGCGCAAGCGCCAGAAAGCGCGCAGCTTCGAGCGCATGACCGCGGCGGCGGTGGCGCAGGAACTGTGCGCCGATATCGGCTTGAGCGTGGACGCGCCGTCGCCCGGCCCGGAATATCCCTGGTTGATCCAGGGCCGGCAGACCGACTGGCAATTCCTGCTGCAACTGGCCGAGCGTGGCGGTCTGTACCTCAGCGCCCGCGAAGACACCCTGCACCTGTTGACACTGGAAGGCAGCGGCGACCCCATCGCGCTCTCGCTGGGCAATACGTTGTTCGAAGTGCACTTTGAGTTGAACGGCGACGCCGCCTGTCGCAGCGTGGCGGCGCAGGGATGGCATCCGGCGCGCGTCGAGGTTCACAAGGGGCAGGCGTCTGCGGCGCGCTCCGGGCGCAGCGTCAGCGCCGAGGTGGCGCCCGGCCGAGTTGGCGCGGATTCACAGCGCGGACTGTTTGACGAAATCGCCGCGGGCGACGACCACGCCGGCGCGCTGGCGCAGGCCGACCTGGACCGTCGCGCGGCGCTGGAAGTGGTGCTGTGGGGTGCGGCTGACGGCGACCCGCGCCTGTGCCCGGGCGCGCTCGTGGATATCAGCGGGGTTGCGCCGAGCGTGGCAGGGCGTTACGTGCTGGCGGAAGCCATCCACACCATCGACAGGCGCATGGGCTACACCACCGAGATATCATCTGCGCTGCCGGCGCCGGCTGCTCGCAGCGGTGCCACCATCGCGACGCCCGGCGTGGTCAGCCAGATTGACGACCCGGAAAACCTGGGGCGCGTGCGCGTCACGCTGCCGACGTACGACGATGTCGAGACGGACTGGATGGGCGTACTGACGCCGGGAGCCGGTTCGGGCAAAGGTGTCATTGCTTTGCCCGATACCGGAGACCATGTGCTGGTGCTGCTGGCGCACGAGGACCCCGCGCAGGGAATCGTGCTGGGCGGGCTGTACGGTGTGGTGGAGCCGCCCGACACCGGCCTGGACGCCGGCGCGCGCCGCCGTTTCACCTTTGTCACGCCCGCCGGGCAGATTGTGCGCCTGGACGACGCCGCCGGCACGCTGCGCCTGCAAAACCAGAGCGGCAGCTATCTCGACCTGACGCCGGATTCTGTCCGTCTGCACGCGACCGTCGATCTGGCGATCGAAGCGCCCGGCAAACAGATTGCCATCAGTGCTGCCGCCATCAACTTCAATACCGCTTAGGCAGCGGGAAAAATGATATGAAACGACTCAGCCTGTTGACCGACCGTGCGGTGCTGGTGTGCAACCACCAGACCGGCATCGTGACCAACCAGCCGACGCAGCATCTGGTAAAAATCGACGGCCGCCCGATCCTGGTGGACAGCAATCCGGAGCGCAAAACGATCAAAGGCTGCACCATGGCGACGCCGACCATCAAGCCGTGCAGCCTGACGCTTAAGGTCAACCAAGGCTATTCCGACCTGATCCGCATCGACGGAAAACGGGTTTGCCTGCAGACGGTGACCGGATTGACGGACTGGGCCGGCGCCAATGTCAATTACACCGTGCGCACGCCCGGGCAGAGCCTGCTGGGGGAGAGCGCCGAGTCATGAAACGCGCACCATTCCGCGCCTGGCATTTCATATTCCCGGATCTGGAGGAAGTCTCAGCCGGGGATAGCCCGCCGACGTTGGCGGAAACGGGCGCGACGGGGTTGCAACTGTCGGCGCGCGGCGGCATCGATATGATCGAAGGCAACAGCTCCATCCGGCAGGCCATCCTGATCCTGCTGTTCACCATCCCGGGCGAGCGCGTCATGCGCCCCGACTATGGCTGTGAACTGCACCGTCTGATTTTTTCGCCGAACGACGACACCACCGCGGGGCTGGCGATTCACTATATCCGGCGCGCCATCGAGCGGTGGGAGCCGCGCGTCGATATCGTGGCGCTGGATGCGGGGCGCGACCCGGAGGCGCCGGAACGCCTGAACATTCAGTTGGTCTACCGCGTTCGTGCAACGCTGCAGGATGAACCCTTGACCATCGCCGTCAGCCTGGCTGGAGACAAAATCTGATGGTAATCCCTTCCCCCAACCTGGACGACCGCAACTTTGACCAGCTCCTGAGCGAAGCCAAGGAACGCTTCACGCAGTTTTCCCAGTCCACCGTGGAGTGGACGGACCTGACCCCCAGCGACCCCGGCATCATCCTGCTGGAACTGTTCGCGCACCTGACCGAG
>JAKALH010000494.1 GCA_021813225.1 Chloroflexota bacterium | reverse complement strand
CCGCGTGAACCCGCGCCCCTCTCAGGACGCACCGTCCACCGTGGTCTCTCTTCCACTCTTCAGTTGTTAACGTGCCCGCTCCTTCAGCCCGCCGACTCTACTACTTACCCTTCTCCCTGTCAAGCCGTTTTCGTGGGTTCTTTGGCCTTTCCAGCCGGCTGCCACAATGGTCGACAGTTTATCCACAGCTACAGATAATTCATCCACAGCCTGGCTGACTTCTGGTGGGGCTGACTGCTCTGGTCGTCCGCGAACCCGCGATGCTCTATCAGGTAATCCGGCGGGGGTCCCGTTTCCGTTCCCCAACCGCTTTGCCTCCCTTCGTTCGGGACAGCGCGTTGTATTCTATCCATCCGCCGCTGCTTGTCAAGGCCTTTTTCAGATCAATTTCACATGAATGTCCGCGAGACGGATTTCCGGTTTTGTTCGAATCGTGTATCATAGGCTCACTGAAATGGAGTTGACATCCCGGACGATCAATATCAATAATCGCGACGACGATAACGGCGCGCTTTAGGGCGTCGCTCAGTCTGTCGCGCGTTCCGGTCAGAATAATCAGCGTAGACACAAAGAGCCGCCCAGGTGAACGGGCGGCTCTTTCTTTGCAGGCTGACGAGGAGCAAGGAAGATGTTCAAAACACAAACGTGCGGCGAGCTGCGGGCAGCAGACGACGGCAAGAGGGCGAAGCTGGCGGGGTGGGTGCATCGCCGCCGCGACCACGGCGGGGTCATTTTCATCGACCTGCGCGACCGCTTCGGCATCACGCAGGTGGTGATTCGCTCCGATACGCCCGACGCCGCGCCAGATGTTTTCAAAGCGGCTGAATCGCTGCGCAGCGAATTCGTGGCCCAGGTGGAAGGCGTCGTGGAGCTGCGCCCCGCCAACATGCGCAATCCCAAGATGGAGACGGGCGATATCGAAGTGGTCGCAACCCGCATCGTCGTGCTGAACCCGGCCAAGACCACCCCATTCCTGATTGACAGCGACGGCCGCGATGTGGACGAGAACATCCGCCTGCGCTATCGCTACCTGGACCTGCGGCGCGAGCGCATGCAGAAGAACCTGATCACGCGCCACCGCTTCGTCAAGTTCATCCGCGACTATCTGGATGCGCGCGGCTTCCTCGAGATCGAGACGCCAATCCTGTTCAAAACCACCCCCGAGGGCGCGCGCGACTACCTGGTGCCCAGCCGCGTCTACCCCGGCACGTTCTACGCGCTGCCGCAAAGCCCGCAGCAGCTCAAACAACTGCTGCAGGTCGCCGGCGTGGAGCGCTACTTCCAGATTGCGCGCTGCTTTCGCGATGAGGACCAGCGCGCCGACCGCCAGCCCGAATTCACCCAGCTCGATATGGAGATGAGCTTCGTCGACCGCGACGACGTGCTGCAACTGATCGAAGGGCTGTTGACGGAATTTACCGAGAAACACACCGGCAAGAAGCTGATCGCCAGGCCTTTCCCGCGCTTCACCTATGCCGAGGCGATGGATAAGTACGGCATCGACAAGCCCGATATCCGCTTCGGCCTGGAGTTATTCAACGTCACCGCCGCCACGCGAAACTCGCAGTTTCAGGTGTTCGCCAACGCGCCGCTGGTCAAGGGTTTCGCCGCACCCGGCTGCGCCGCCTATTCGCGCAAGCAGATCGACGAGCTGACCGAGCTGGCTAAACGCAAGGGCGCCAGGGGGCTGGTGACTATGGTGCGCGATGATCAGGGCATCCGCAGCCAGGGCGCCGCCGCCCGCCTGAGCGACGCCGAAAAAGCCGCCATCCTGGCCGCATCGAACTCCAGACCCGGCGATCTGCTGCTGTTCGTCGCCGACACCGCCAAAGTGGTCAACGAGACGCTGGCCGAGCTGCGCGTGGAGATGGGGCGTCGCCTGAAGCTGGCCGACGACAACGTGATGGCGTTCTGCTGGGTTATCGATTTCCCGCTGTTCGAGTGGAACGAGGAAGAGAAGCGCTGGGACCCCTCTCATCATATGTTCACCGCGCCCAAGGACGAGTTCATCCCGACGCTGGAGAGCAACCCCGGCGGCGCGCTGAGCAAACAGTACGACCTGGCCTGCAACGGCTACGAGGTCGGCGGCGGCAGCATCCGAATCCACCGCCGCGACGTGCAGGAAATCATCATGCGCCTGATCGGCCTGGAGATGGAAGACGCGCGCCGCAAGTTCGGCCACCTGCTGGAGGCGTTCGAGTACGGCGCACCTCCGCACGGCGGCATCGCCCCCGGCATCGACCGCCTGACCATGCTGTTCTGCGGCGAACCGAATATCCGCGAGGTGATCGCCTTCCCGAAGAACCAGCAGGCCGCCGACGTGATGGCCGGCGCGCCCTCGCCGGTGTACGACGTGCAACTGAAGGAGTTGCACCTCAGGATCGTCGAAGACTGAGCGGCGGCCGCCCTAAAGCTTCTTCTCCGACGAGTGGCCGGGGAAGGCTTTGGCGCCGGGGTTGAGGTACTGATACATGAAGTTGACCGCGACACAGGCGTGCGCAAAACCGGTGACGATCAGATTCAACGGTTCCAGGCCTTCTTCCGCGGCAATATCGCCGGCCGCATAGACGCCCGGCATGTTAGTCTCCTGCCGCCGGTTCACTTTGATGTAGCGCGTGCCCACCATGTCCAGGCCCCAGTCCTTGATCGGCCCCAGGTCCACGTTGAAGCCCAGCGTCAGAATCACCGCATCCACCGGGATGGTCATTTCCGCTTTGGTGCGGTTATCGAAGATCGTGGCGTTCTGCACTTTGCCGTTGCCGCTGACGGTCTTCAACTCGTAGAAGACCTTCACTTCCACGTCGGAGTTCATCAGTTCCGTGACGGATTTTTGCACGGCGCGGAAGCCATCGCGCCGGTGTATCAGC
>JAKALH010000493.1 GCA_021813225.1 Chloroflexota bacterium | reverse complement strand
GTTCGGCGCTTTACTGGTCGGGCAGGAGAATGGACAGACGTTTCCGCGCCGGCGCATCGAGTTGCTGACCGGTCTGGCTAATCAGGCTGCGCTGGTCATCGACGTGGTGAACGCGAACCTGGCGCAGCAGGAAGAATCCTGGGTGACGGCCGCACTGCTGCAGGTTGCCCGCGCCGTAACCGAGAGCGCAGACCTGGTGACGATTGTGCAGACCATTGCGCGCCTGACTCCACTGCTGGTCGGCGTAGACGCCTGCGCGATTTTTGTGCGCGAGCGTAGCGATATGACGTTGCGCGCCGCCCAGGCTTATGGCCTGCCGAAGCCGGCGCAGGAGCGCTTCGATCGCGACGAGTTCCCTATGGCGGCCTGGCGAGACTGGTTCCTGGAGTTTCAGAACACCCAACGCCTGCCTGTTTTGAACTCGGTGCCGGCAGGCATCGCCGAGCGCCTGGAGATCGATCATGGCGCCGCATTGCCGCTGATCGCGAACACCGAGCTGGTTGGCGCGATGGTCATCGGCATACAGCGCGCAGAGATGATGCCTGAAGGGCGCGCTTTAGGTATTCTGGTCGGTATCGTCCAGCAGACGGCGCTGGCTGTCGATAATGCGCGCCTGTCGCGCGATGCCATGGCGCGCCAGCGCTTTGAACAGGAACTCGCATTTGCCCGCGAGATACAGACCAGCTTCCTGCCCAGGGAATGCCCGCGTGTAGCGGGGTGGGGGGTGGCGGCGGCGTGGCAGGCCGCGCGTCAGGTCGGCGGAGATTTCTACGATTTTGTCGCGTTGCCCGATGGCCGCTTTGGCCTGGTCATCGCAGATGTTGCCGATAAGGGTGTCCCGGCGGCATTGTTTATGGCACTGACCCGAACCCTGATGCGCGCTGTTGCGTTCACAGGCCGCGGGCCGTCCGACGCACTATCGCGGGTTAACGAGTTGATCCTGTCGGATTCGCACTCCGACCTGTTCGTGACCATGTTTTACGTGGTCTGGAACCCGTCGTCCGGCGAACTTATCTATGCGAATGCCGGGCACAACCCGCCGCTGCTGGTGAAGATGAACGGCGACGTATCCGAACTGCAATCGCGGGGGATCGCACTGGGTGTGGAAGAACACATCGCGCCTGAGTCCAGTGTAGTTCGACTCAACCCGGGTGATGTCATCATCCTGTATACCGATGGCATCACCGATGCGCTCAATCATCAGGACGAGGAATTTGGCCTGCCGCGCCTGAAGG
Source organism: Chloroflexota bacterium (assembly GCA_021813225.1). Taxonomy (GTDB): domain Bacteria; phylum Chloroflexota; class Anaerolineae; order J036; family Brachytrichaceae; genus CAIXPS01. The sequence goes on along the minus strand of JAKALH010000493.1, from coordinate 1,636 downwards.
ATATCCTGAGCGAGTCCCGCGCACTGCCTGCAGGCGACGTCGTAGACCGCATCATGGCGGCTGTGCGCGAATTCGCCGGCAGTGAACCGCCGTTCGACGACCAGACGCTTGTCGTCCTCAAGTGCGAGATGCGCTGATTGGCTTCGGCCCGCTCCGTCTCGAGGTCGGTTGCGACGGCTGTCTATTGCGGCGGCGGCGCATTCAGCGCAGGCACCTGCGGCGGCACCTGCCCGTTGTTGAAGTAGCCGAATGCGGCTCGGCATGCCGGTGGTGGCGCTGCTGCTGGCGCTGGCGGCGATTCCGCTCGCCTGGGTCAATCCGCGCGTCGGCCGCTCGTTCAACCTGATCGTCGCCGTGCTCGCTTTCATGCTGTACAACAACGCGCTGTCGGTGGTGCAGGCGTGGGTGCAACAGGGGCGCGTGTCGTTCGGTGTCGGCGTCTGGCTGGTGCATGCGGTGGTCGCCGTGCTCGTGGCGCTGATGTTCGTGCGGCGCGTGTACCTGCAGCGCTGGTTGCCGCGCTGGGCGAGCCCGCCCGCGTGGCGGCAGGGGGCGGCGTGAAGACGCTGCGCCGCTACCTGGCGCGCGAAGTGGCGGTGGCCACCGGCTTCGTACTGTTCGCGTTGCTGGCGCTGTTCGCGTTCTTCGAGCTGATCAACGAGCTGGAGGAAGTCGGCCGCGCCAACTACCAGTTGCCGCAGGTGTTCCTTTATGTGCTGCTGACGCAGCCGACGCGCATCTACGAATTGATGCCGATCGCGGCCTTGATCGGCACCATCTTCGCGCTGTCCAGACTGGCGGCCAACTCCGAATTCACGATCATGCGCGTGTCCGGCATGAGCACGCGGCGACTCGCTTTGTCGGTGCTCGGCATCGGCGCGCTGATCGTCGCCATCATGTACCTGCTGGGCGAGTTCCTGGCGCCGCCGGCCGAGCGGCTGGCGCGGCAATCGAAGCTGAAGGCGATGGGCTCACCGCTGGCGCAGCAGTTCCGCTCCGGCGTGTGGGTGCGCGAGGCGGTGCGCGACGCCGAGGGGCGCATCGAACGGCTGCGTTTCGTCAACGTCGCGCGCGTGCTGCCGGACACCGCGGTCGAGGGCTGGCGCGTGTTCGAGTTCGACCAAGACTTCCGGCTGCGCTCGATCGCGCGCGCCGAGCGAGGCCGCTTCGTCGACGGGCCGGACCGGCGCGGCTGGGAGCTCGCCAACGTGGTCGAAACGCGCGTGCCGGTGATCGACCCCGGCGACGCCTCGCCTTCGCCGGCGCGCACCGAGATCGTGCGCCACGCGCTTCAACTGTGGCCGTCCGAGTTGAGGCCCGAGATCTTCGGCGTGCTGCTGGTGCAGCCCGAGCGCATGTCGGCGCTGGCGCTGGCGCAGTACGTCGACCATCTGGCCGCCAACCGGCAGCAGACCGACCGCTACGAGATCGCGCTGTGGAACAAGCTTTTTTATCCGCTCGCGGTGCTGGTGATGATGGTGCTGGCGCTGCCGTTCGCCTACCTGCACGCGCGCGCCGGCAGCGTGAGCCTGAAGATCTTCGCCGGCGTGATGATCGGCGTGCTGTTCTACATGCTGAACAAGCTTTTCTCGCACCTCGGGCTGCTGCAGGCATGGCCGCCCGCGGTGGTGGCGGC
>JAKALH010000492.1 GCA_021813225.1 Chloroflexota bacterium | reverse complement strand
ACGGATGGCCTGACCGTCGGTATAGGCCTGGCGGCCCAGCGGCGTGCTGATGACCAGCGCCACTTCGTCGCGGGTGATCAGGTCCACAACATGCGGCGAGCCTTCACTGACCTTGTTGACGCGCTGCGCCGGCACGCCCAGCCTGTTCAGCCATTCCGCCGTGCCATGCGTCGCCATGATGTTGAATCCCAGGCGATACAGGTCTCGCGCAATCTTCGTCACCGCACCCTTGTCGAAGTCATTCACCGTGATCAGTACGCTTCCGCTGATCGGCAGCGTGCCGCTGGCGGCCATCTCCGCTTTGGCAAAGGCGTGTCCAAAGTTCGAAGCGTGGCCCATGACTTCGCCGGTGCTGCGCATTTCCGGGCCCAGTCGCACGAATGCGCCGGGGAACTTGTTGAACGGCAGCACCACTTCCTTGACGAAGAAGCCATCCAGCTTGACCTCGCTGGTGAACCCGATCTCCTCAAGCGTCTGGTTCGCGGCGATGCGCGCGGCGATTTTCGCCAGCGGCACGCCTGTCGCTTTGCTGACATAGGGAGTTGTCCGGCTGGCGCGCGGATTGACCTCAAGCACATAGACGATATCATCCTTGATCGCCAGTTGGGTGTTCATCAGGCCGCGCGCGCCGATGCGCAGGCCGATGCGCGTCACGTAGTCGCGGATGGTGTTCAGGTGGTACTCGCTGATTTTGAATGGCGGCAGGACGCAGGCGCTGTCGCCGCTGTGCACGCCGGCTTCCTCGATGTGCTGCATGATTCCGCCGATGACAACCTGATGGCCGTCTGCCACGGCATCGACATCAATCTCATAGGCATCTTCCAGATAGCGGTCGATCAGCACCGGCGCATCCGGCGACACGCGCGTAGCTTCATCGATGAACGCTGCCAGGTCGGAATCGTCGTACACGATACCCATCGCCCTGCCGCCCAGCACATACGACGGCCTGACCAGCACCGGATACCCGATGCGCTTCGCCACTTCGCGCGCCTCGGCCAGCGACATGGCTGTGCCGTTTTCAGGCTGGGGTATTTCCAGCTCCTGCAGGACGCTGGAGAACTGCTGCCTGTCTTCGGCCAGCGCAATCGCATCGGGCGACGTACCCCAGATCGGGACCCCGGCAGCCTGCAGTGCCTTGGACAGGTTGAGCGGTGTCTGGCCGCCGAACTGCACCAGCACCGGCACGGTTCGCTGCGGCCTGGGATTATCAGCAGTGATGCCCGACTCGTTCTCCCAGATGTTCAGCACATGTTCCATCGTCAATGGTTCGAAGTACAGCCGGTCGGCAGTATCGTAATCGGTGCTGACTGTCTCCGGGTTACAGTTGACCATGATCGTCTCATAGCCCAGCGCCTTCAGGGCATAACAGGCATGCACGCAGCAATAGTCAAACTCGATGCCCTGCCCTATTCGGTTAGGCCCGCTGCCGAGAATGATGATTTTCTGCTTCCCGGTCACCTCTGACTCGTCGTAGCTGTCATAGTTGCTGTAAAGGTAAGGCGTATTGGACTCGAACTCCGCCGCGCACGTATCGACGCGATAGAAGGATGGGTTGATCCCTGCCGCTTTTCGCGCTGCACGCACGTCAAACTGACTCGGTTGCCTGTCGCCATCGTTGGTCTTGAGCAGCCTGGCGATATAAGCATCGCCAAAACCCTGCATCTTGGCCTGCCACAACACGTCCAACGGCAGCGTCGCCAGCGTATGCCGGCCGAGTTCACGCTCGGTCTCCAGCAGGCCGAGCAACTGGCTGATAAACCAGTTGTCGTATCCCGTGTGACGCTGCACTTCCAGAGCAGAGGTGCCGGTGCGCAGTTTTTCGACAACATCAAACAGGCGGTGAGAGGTCGGGTCACTCCACGAGCGAGCCGCGACGCCATTGGCAGCCGGCGCGGGTGCGCCGGTGCCGCTCTCACCGGTCAGCCCGACTTTGCCGATCTCCAAACCTTGAACAGCCTTGTTCAGCGCTTCAGGAAACGTACGGCCAATCGCCATGACTTCGCCCACAGACTTCATCTGCGGGCCAAGCGAACTGTCCGCGCCGGGGAACTTCTCAAAGGCCCAGCGCGGCATCTTCACGACGACGTAATCCAGCGACGGCTCGAATGAAGCCGGGGTTTTCTTTGTAATGTCATTGGGTATTTCATCCAGGGAATACCCGACTGCCAGCAGCGCAGCGATTTTGGCGATTGGAAAACCGGTAGCCTTCGATGCCAGCGCCGACGAGCGGGACACGCGCGGATTCATCTCGATGACATACGGCTCACCGTTCTGCGGATTGACCGCAAACTGCACATTGCTCCCGCCTGTTTCCACGCCAACCGCGCGCATGACAATCTTTGCCATATCGCGCAGGCGTTGCAGTTCCTTGTCAGTCAGTGTCTGCGCCGGCGCCACCGTGATGGAATCCCCGGTATGGACGCCCATCGGGTCGAGGTTCTCAATGGAGCAGACGACGACAAAGTTATCCTTGCAGTCGCGCATGACCTCAAGCTCATACTCTTTCCAGCCCAGCACGCTATGTTCGATGAGCACCTGGTGCACCGGGCTTTCATGCAGGCCCTTGGCGCATTTCTGGCGCAGGTCATCCGCATCACAGGCAATCCCGCCGCCGCTGCCGCCCAGGGTAAATGACGGCCGGATCAACACCGGGTAGCCATTCTCCCGGGCAAACGCCAGCGCCTGTTCTACGCTGGTCACTGCGTCGCCCTCCGGGACCTTCAGGCCATGCGCCAGCATTGCGGCTTTGAAAAGCTGGCGGTCCTCAGCCAGCTTGATCGCGTCGACTTTAGCGCCAATCAGTTGCACACCATGCTTTCGCAATAACCCGGCTTCTTCCATGTCGGTCGCCAGGTTCAAGCCTGTCTGCCCGCCTACAGTC
>JAKALH010000034.1 GCA_021813225.1 Chloroflexota bacterium | reverse complement strand
CGCTGCCGCCGTATTCGCGGTCAAGGTTCGGCTCATTCCACACCTCGATAGCGTCGGCGCCCGCCTTTGCCAGTGAGGCCAGGTATCCGGCGAACTCGTTGTGGTAATTCGCGTCGCCTGCACGGCTCAGGTCGCCTTTTGCGCCAATCAGTACCTTCATCCCATTTGCGTGAGCGGTGTTGATGACGTTCACCGCCGCGCCGCTGTCGCCGGGCAACACGGCCTGGAACTTCACCCATGTCATACCGATGCTCTTCATCTGTGAAAGGTAATCGAATGACTTGATGTGGCCGCCGAGTGCGAATGCGCCGACATTGCCGCTGGGCGCAGGCGCCGAAGTTGTGGCTGCGGTTGTGCTGGTCGTCGCTGCGGCAGCGCCGCCGGTGGAAGTATAGGCCGCGAAAATATACGCAACCTGGTTGTTGTAGCTGATCTGCCACCAGGTCCCATCGGATGTCTTGCCGGTCGGCTGCACCGTGGCTCCGTTGCTCAACTGACCGAGTATCTGCTGGTCCAGACCCGGGCCTGCGCGTACGTTAAGATAGTCCGAAGTGACCGTGACATTTCCCGGCGCCGTTGCAGATGCCGTCGCCGTCGAAGTGGAACCGCCATACGTCCCGCCTGCGGTGGCGTATTGCGCATAGATATAAGCGTCCTGGCCGTTGTAGCTGATCTTCCACCATGACCCATCGGTGGACTGCCCTGCGGGTGTTACCTGGGTGCCGCCGGCTAACGAGCCGATGATATTGCCTTGCAGGCTGGGCGACGCGCGCACATTCAACGCATCGACGATCACAGTGACTGGGGATCTCGCGGCTACCGTCGCGCGCTGTACGCCGGCAGCCGACGCAATCTGAGGTAACGCGGCTTGCGCCAGTGTCAACGCCATCGCGGCTGCAACCAGCGATGTCCTGAATAACATAGACTTCATCTGTGTTCCTAACGCTCCTTTGTGCCGTATTCTACCTTCACACACCGCAGCGGTTCCGCGTGGACGTGCTATCGAGCAGCCTGTAGTAAGCACGCGGCGTGCCAGGTATTGGGTGAAAACTCACGGATTTGTATTTCGAGTATTATCGATTGCCAGTTCCTCCTTGTGCCCAAAACCTTTGGTGTTATCTATCAGCCTCAGCCAATCCGGCGTGATCGACCATAACGTGACAACCGATAGAGCCTGGGCCATACTTCCAAATGGTTGTAGAACGAAAGGGAAGCGCATACTATACGTTTCCCATGCGCCATCCCGTTGCTCAGGCGGTATCAGTGCGCAGTAACCCTTTCCCTGCACGCCTTGTATCGCTCTCCAGTCCTGATCGTCTTTCTGGACGGTAAATGCCACTTTCCCGCCGGCCTGCAGTGCCGCACCATGACGTGTTCGTGTCGTCGATACAAAATAGAGGCGCAAGTCATCGGTGACGGCATACCATACTGCACAGGCGGCAGGCTCATTCTGGTCGAGATACGACAAGGTCAGAACGTTATGGCGTGCCAGGTATTGGAACAGTTCCCGGCGTAAGCTTTTGTCTTCAGCGTCCATTCGTATCGGCCATACGTACTGGTACTGATCAAACAGCAGCAGGATGCTCACAACTTACGGTTGATCTCAGCGCGGATACCGTTCCAGCGTTTTACCAATGTGTTGTCGATGCCCAATCGATCGAGTATCCGGCCCACTGTCTGGTTCACCATTTCATCCATGGTAGCCGGTCGTGCATAAAACGCGGGCACAGGCGGGAATACGATACCGCCCATCTCAGCAAACTGTGTCAGCGTCCTCAAATGACCTACATGCAGGGGGGTCTCGCGAAAAACGGCGATAACAGGCCGTCCTTCTTTCAGGCATACATCCGCCGCCCGTGCGATGAGGTCATCTGTGATGCCACAGGCTATGCTGGATACCGTCTTGACCGAGCAGGGCGCGATAACCATTCCCATCGTCCGGAATGAACCGCTGGCAATGCTCGCACCGATATCACGGTAAGGGTGTACGACATCTGCCGACGCCTCAACATCACTCAGCGTATAAGTGGTTTCGCTGGCGATGGTCTGTATGGCCGCCGGGCTGACGATCAGGTGCGTGGTGATCGACGTCGATTTCAACGCCAGCAACAGGCGTATACCCAGGATCGCTCCGCTGGCGCCGCTGATGGCGATGGTCAGGTGCCTTTGCGCTGTATCGCTGCCGCCGGTTTCGGGCATATTGATGCAGATGAATGGCTATTCGTGCTTACCGGCGCCCGAACGCGCACTGACCAGCGACGCGACGATAAATCCAATGATGACCAGTGTGAAAATGCCCAGCACGATGAATATGGGGTCGAAGAACCCGCGTATTGTGGACAGCGGTAAAACCAGGAACATCAACACAAAGATGAAGATCGGCCATTGGCCGGATAGACTTTTCACAAGATCACTCCTGCAGCAGGGTATGCGCACAGTGCGGGCGCTATAGACCTGCGCTGCATTCATTCAATTCCTTGACCTCTGCTTCGGTCAGACGGTAACCAACGGCACCCAGAGATTCGCTCAACTGCGCGACACTGTTGGCGCCGATAATCGGGGCAGTGATAAGCGGATTGCTCAGCAGCCAGGCCAGCGCGGTCTGCGAGATCGATTTACCGTGCGCCGTGCCTATGGCTTCAAGGCTGGCAAGCACTTTCTGGCCGCTGTCACTCTCCGCGTGCTTCATGATGCGCTCGTTGCCTGCGCCGCGCGACCCGGCGGGCGCCGTCTGCCCCTTTCTATATTTGCCCGTCAGGAAACCGCCGGCCAGCGGGCTGTACGGTATGACAGCCAGTCGCTGGTCCCTGCACAGCGGTGCCAGTTCGCGTTCGAACTCGTCTCGATGCATCAGGTTGTAATGAGGCTGGACACTCTCAAAGCGCACATAGTTGTGCCTGTCGCTCACCCATAGAGCCTTCATGAGGTACCAGGCGGGGAAGTTGCTGACGCCAACATATCGCACCTTGCCCGATGTGACCATATCGTCGAGTGCGCGAAGCGTCTCTTCGAGCGGCGTCTCTGTATCCGGCCAGTGGAGCTGATATAAATCCACATAGTCGGTCTGCATGCGCGCCAGGCTGGCATTTAGAGCGCCGATCAGGTGCGCCCGTGATGCGCCGGAATCGTTAGGCCCGTTGCCCATGGTACCGCGCGCCTTAGTGGCAATCACAACCTGGTCACGACTTTTCCCGCCAGTTTTAAGCCATTTCCCGATAACTATCTCGGCGGTGCCGCCGGGATTGCCCGGCGCCCAGCGTGAATAGACATCCGCCGTATCGAGGAAATTCCCGCCGGCGTCTGCAAATGCTGATAAGACCGCCAGCGAGGACGATTCATCCGCCGTCCATAGAAAGGTCATAGTGCCCAGGCACAACTCGCTGACCTTCAGACCGCTGCCGCCCAGTTTCCTGTACTCCATTGCAGGTAATTCTAACCGCATTGTCATGACCTTTGGCCCCGTCATGCTGCGCGTGCTACACTGCTGCATCGACCATCACTGTTCGGCGGAGTCGGCGACTATGGCGGGTGCTTTTGACGCGTCAACTGCTGGCGAAATACGGCGGCGTCTGGATCACCACGGACTTCGCTCTGAAGAACGACGTTGCCAATGTCAGCGAACAGCAGCGGGCATTTCGCACGATCGTCATGGCCGCCACTGATCGCCCGATGTATCACAATGCCTTCGGCAATGCCGCGGAGTTGCATGCGTATCTGGCGGCGGAGGGTATGCAGGCTGTAGAGCTGAATCAACTCGATGAGGCGCCGCAACTCTCATCGATGAAACGGTTAGCGCTGCCCGCTGCATTCCTGCAACAGATAAAGCCTGGCCTGCGGCTTTGGATAGTCGAGCTTCTCCGGCAGCAACCGCGTAATTGATCGGCACAGTTGGCTTCAGGAAGTTATTGCGTTCGATGGACTGGCCGCGGGTTTCCTGAAACGCGCCGGCAACAGCGGAGCCAGCATCTCAAGGTCCAGCGGCGACAGCGCCCGCGTGACATACAGACCTGCCAGGTAGACGCATATACCCAGCAGCAGCCCCGGCGCCAGCAGTGACCAGGTGCCTGAGAGATATATGATCGCCGACATGGCGGCTGCGGCTAGAACAGGCCCACCCATAATCGAAGCCCACCGGATGCGTGCAATATGCCGCCGCACGTAGAAATAGAAGGCGGCACCTTCGACTACTTCCGAGAGTATTGTAACCACCGCGGCGGCTTGATATGAGAATGTCGGGATCAGAACCAGATTCGCAGCCAGGTTGAACAGAAGCCCGATGATGAAGGCGCGGGTCAAGGCGCGCTGCTGGTTGACGGCAATCAATGCGTAATTGGTGATGCTGTTGATCCATCCGAACGGGATGCTCCAGATCATGATCATCAATGCGATTGCACCGTGCGGCAGAAATTCAGCGCCGCCAAGCAGTCCGATCATATAGGGTGCCAGGAATGTGCTGAAGACGGCCAGCGGGAGGGCAATGATCACCAGCACCTTCAGCGACAGGACATAGGAGCGCGCCATGGCGTCATCGGTCTGTTTCGCCATGCGGGACATGACCGGGAAGATCGACTGTGTAAAGTATGCCGGGATGATGTTGAAGGCGTCAACATACTTGTATGCCGCGCTGTACCAGCCGACGACCGTTGCGCCTTTCAATGCCTCCAGCATTGGCACATCAACCTTGAAGAAGAGGGTTGCCAGCAGGTGGTTGAGCATGAGGGGCAGCGACTCGCGGACCATGGTGCGTCTCATTGAAGGATCGCTTTCGCGCCGTGGCACGAAGAAGGTGCGTATCGTGACATAGAGCAGTATCAGCAGTGTCGCCAGATTGGTGAGTATCGATGCGACAGCCAGCCCCACGATGCCGTATCCGGTCAGCAGCGCTGTTGCGCGCAGGCTGACCGAGATGAGTGCGCTGACGATGGTCAGCATAGCGGGGAACTCGGCTTTTTCATAGGCAAAAAACAAGGCGCTCAAGCCTGTCGCCATGCTGCTGATCAACTGGCTGACTGCCAACAGGATAATGACGGTTGCCGTGTCGCCCGCCAGATTGAACGCCAGCTTCCATATGACGATGATCAGGACGATCAGCGGGGCAGTGCCAAAGCCCAGAATTAACCTTAGGACAGTGGTGTTGTAAAGGTACTTATTGGCATGTTCCTTATCGCGCGCAACCTCGCGGGTCAGGAACGTATTCAGCCCGAAGTTCATCAGGATGTCGAACCAGCCTATGATGACGACGGCGAACGCGAACTTGCCGGCGCCTTCGGGGCCTAATACGCGCAGCATCATAATCGCAAAGGCGAAATCAATCAGCCTGCCGGCCAGGTTGAAGCCGGTCAATACCATGCTGTTCTTGGCCACGCGACGCACCGGTGACGAGGCAAGCCCTTCGTGATACAGCAGGCGCCACAGGTAGATACCCAGCAGAAGCGCCAGTAACGCGCCTGATATGAACGAGATGAATGCGCCGATGCGCAACGAATCCGGCGAGTACTTGAACCGTACCGTAAACGCGACTGGTTTTGTCGTTGCGCCCACAGACTGCTTTGTAACAAGCGGGCTGGCGCTCAGGTTGCTGCTGGCAGGAGCTGGCGTATCGACCGTCAGCTTTACTGCACGGAAATTGCCGTCAACCAGCGCAATCTGCGCCTCCCGCTCATCCTTGTCGCTGCCGCCAAGCGGCCGGATATACGCTTTCCAGCCGGGGTAATAACTGTCTGCCAGTATCAGCCAGCTCGTCTGAGTGACCTGTGCATCGACCCACACCTCATTATTTTTATATACCGTGACATTGGCAGGGGTATAGGCTGCGGCACGCGGCACAACGCAGCCGGTGTCTGTGATGCCGCAACCCGCGTCGATCATCACATACTGGCGCGGGTCATTGGTCTGCACGGATGCGGCGAAATCCTGCGTCAGCAGTGCGCTTGTCGCCGGCAAAGTAAACGCGCGTGGCATCGCGTGATCGTTGCGGTAGATGCGTACTTCGTTGCCCGTAAATACCTGCGTATAGCCGATGGCGTCGATTGCGGTATCTATCGGCGTCATCACGTATTTGACGTTCAACAAGTCCAGCAATGGCGACTGCAGGCTGGCCGGATTCGACAGCGGCGCAATCCGGTTGAACTGCAGCTCATTCTGCGGCTCGATCAGCTTCATGTAGTCGACATATTGCCTGGGGATTATTGAGTCGTAACCGCGAATATCCTGCAGGCTGTAGAGCCAGGCCGCGTTCGCGTTCAGCGGTTTGGCGCCGACCGGATCAAAGGTCGTTAACCGCCACTGGCTTTTATCCTGCTGCAGGAAAGCGAGTGCATCCGGCGCTACAGCCAGCAGCTTCGGATCTACCGAAGGATTAAAGCCGACCCACGCCACATTCAGATCAAAAGCCAGCAGCGCAATAACGGCGATGCTCCACCAGAGGCGCTGTCTGGATGACCGGGCCAACAGTAAAAGCGCACAGCTCAACGCAAGCAAGACGGCGAATATAACGGCATTACGCGCTTCGGCACTGTAAAACACCGCGGCGTTCTGATAGGCTTCAGCCGCTTTGCCGGCGCTTTGGAACAGCCGGTTGACAAGAGGCGACAGTGCCGGCCAGCCCAGGCGCACGACAACCGTACCGATGACGATCAGAATGGCGACGGAAATGCCGGCAACTAGCAATCCGTCCAGCAGACTCAGACGGCGTTTATCAGTATTCTCTTTGAGGTGTACGCCGGTTTCGTCCCGTCGCGTCAGCAGATACTCAACCCCAGCCCCTGCCAGAACAGCCAGCGATATCGTTAAGGCATACACCCAGCGAAATGGCGAATGCAGTTGGTTGATGCCGGGCAGGCCATAATACAGGATGGCGTACAGCGGCGTGCCGAAGATAAATCCGACCGAGAAGACACTCAGTACGATAAAGAATCCGGTGGGCGGAGCGGTTGTGTCCTGGGAATTATCGGCACCTGTCCGCTTGCGGGCTGTAAGGGTTTGCTTAACGTATGCTCCGGCTGCGATGGCCGCCAGCAGCAAAGTCACTATTCCGACATACGAGCCGCCTTCGACGTAGTTTTTGATGCCCCATTCCGTGTTTCCGCTGGCCGTCGTAATGCGTTGGGTTGTAAAGGTAAACAGGTCGAAGTAGGTGTGCTGCGCAGGGGAGCCGAAGACATTTGGCATGAGCCATAGCAGTAAATTCCGTACCGGGAATCCGTATCCCATGACCTCGGACAGTGATGACCGGGCGGCACGAAAGCTGCTTTGCACCACTTCATATAAAGGGACCAGCTGGATAGCGCCGATACCGCCGCCCAGCAATGCCATCACTGCGAGCCAGGCGGCCGCGCGCCACACCCTCAATACTCTGCGATCGGTGCGCCATAAGGCCACCAGCCGCCAGACGGAATATGTCGTAGCAATCAGCGCCGTGTAGATGGTGATTTCAATATGCCCAGCCAGGATGTGCATGGCGATTGCGACGGCGCCCGCAATAACCCACGGCACAGCAGCTGGACGCCCGCGTATAGCAGGAGCCTGCTGGATGACGCGCTCAATCAGCGCCAGTATGAGGGGTAACCAGGCTGCCGCCGCGATAATCATCGGGAAAACGACGGAGACGATCATGAATCCGCTCAACTGGTATGCCACACCGGCGAGTGTTGCGCTGGGACGCCTGAAGCCGAGTGTGCGCATGAAGATGAACATGAACACACCGGCAAGTCCGAGATTCACAACGGTGAACCAGCCGTAGGCTTTATCGAGCGGCAGGACGTAGTAGATGAGACTTAGCGGGTAAAGCGCGGAATGCTGGCCGGCAGCCAGAAATGGAATCCCTCCGAAAAGATAGGGATTCCAGAGCGGCAATTCTCTGTTTCTGATCGAATCGAGAATGAAGCGCTTCCATTCGTAATTCTCGAGGATCAGGTCTGATAGCAGGTGGTTCTGCGGCGTGCCAACGCCGTAGGCGGCAGAGAGTGAGTGAAACGGCGCCCAGTTGAACAGGTTGTCTGCCGGAAGCAATGTGGCGTTGCCAATAGTGACGGAGAGAAACAGCGTCACGGGCAACACGAACAGGAAGGCCAGGCAGACAAGCGTCGGGATGCGATGGCGACCAGTCATTTGTCAAATCTTACCTTAGGTGTGCAGCCGGCGATCGTGCTGCATTGAGATACCCCGCTGCGGGAATGCGGACCGCATCATGCAACCTTAAAGAGCCGGTACGCAACCTTAAAAGATCGCTTGCGAGTCCTGAAGCGGGATGTATAATCCCCTCACTACCTGATCATAGGTTGTCTGTATCGCGCATTCAGGCAGGTCTTCTGCCACTACACTGTATGAAGAGGACTGCGATCAAGAAAATCCTGCTGGTGCAGGGTGGCCTGGGGGATTCCGTGGGCCCGGTACTGGAACAGCACGGCTACCGTGTCGCCTGGGTTCGCACTGCCAAGAATGCGCTTGCTTTCCTGGAGAAGGACATCCCGGCGCTGGTCATTATCGACGTGCCTTCGCTGCGTGTCAGTGCAGAAAGGCTGTGCCAGTCCATCAAACGCCTGCACAATGTGCCGCTCATCATGATCATGCCGGAGCAACCTGCAGCGCCATCCACCGCTGTATCGTCAGCGCCGGTTGCGCCATGCGCCGATGCCTATCTGCCACGACCGCTGCAGTTGCGCCGGCTGCTGACGCGCGTCGATAAATTGATGCCTGAAGGCCAGGCCATCGAGCTGAAGTGCGGCGATCTGCTATTCCGTCCGTCCGATGGCATCCTGCATAAACGCGCCGACGAGGTCTATCTGAATCCCAAGCTGTCTAAACTGCTGCAGCTTTTCATGCAACAGCCCGGCGAAGTGTTGACTCGCAAGTTCCTCATGCAGCAGGTGTGGGACACCAGCTACCTGGGCGATACCCGCACGCTGGATGTGCATATCCGCTGGCTGCGCGAGGCCATCGAAGACGATCCGACAGACCCTGTATACTTGCGCACGGTGCGCCGGCAGGGTTACCGCTTCGAAAACCCCAAGGTGCGGAAATCCTGACATCTGCTTCCCGGGCGGCATCGCACAGGTGACAGGTGTCACACAGTGACACGGCGACATGGGTGCAGACTATCGAAGGCAGCATAGTAATATGAACATGATCGTGACCGGCTCAATCGCCTACGACTATCTGATGACTTTTCCCGGCTCTTTTTCCGAGCACCTGCTGCCGGACCAGCTGGCGCATGTGAGCCTGAGTTTCCTGGTCGACAGCATGGATAAGCGACGCGGCGGATGCGCGCCCAACATCGCCTACAACCTGGCGCTGCTCGGTGAACATCCGAAGATCATGGCCACCGCGGGGGTGGATTTTGACGAGTACCGTCACTGGCTGGATTCGATCGGCGTCGATACCTCACTGATCAGGCAGATCCCCGACCAGTTCACGTCGTCATTCTTCTGCAATACCGACCAGCACAACAATCAGATTGCCACGTTCTATGCCGGCGCGATGACCAGGGCGCGCGAACTATCGTTCTATGATGTGCCCAAACCGGACCTCGTCATCATCTCGCCGAATGACCCGGATGCCATGGTCAGGTATGCCGTCGAGTGCCGGAAGCTGGGCATACGCTATATCTTCGATCCGGGACAGCAGTGCGCGCGCTCAAGCGGTGGCGAACTCAGGCAGGGTATTGCAGGCGCCAATATCCTCATCTGCAACGACTATGAGTTTGAACTGATACGCGCCAAGACAGGTATGAATGAAGCTGATGTGCTGGATCAATCGGAGGCGCTGGTCATCACCCGCGGTGCGCAGGGATCTACCATCATGACACGGAACAGCCGGGTTGATGTACAGGCCGTGCCAGAGGAACGGATTGTCGACCCAACCGGGGTAGGGGACGCCTATCGCGGCGGTTTCATGAAAGGCCTTGCTGTCGGGGCCGATTGGGCAACCTGCGGTCGATTGGGCAGTGTCGCCGCAACCTACGCGCTGGAACACGTTGGTGGCCAGAGCCATCGCTATACCTGGCAGGACTTCCAGACACGCTACGAGTGTAATTTCGGTCCGCTGCACGTAGAACCGGTTCAGTAAAGACTTTGCCGGCGGCAACTCGGTCGCAGGCTCATGAGGTAACCCAAACACGAGAGGTAGATAACCATGATTGAACATGACGTAAAAGACCTGGGGCTGGCGACCGCGGGGCGCTACAAGATCGAATGGGCGGAATCACAGATGCCGGTTCTCAAGCTCATCCGCGAACGATTCGCAAAAGAACGGCCGCTGGCCGGTTTGAAAGTCTCGGCATGCCTGCATGTCACCAGTGAAACGGCAGCGCTGGCCCGCACGATGCAGATCGGCGGCGCCGACCTGGTGTTGTGCGCCAGTAATCCATTAAGCACCCAGGACGAAGTCGCTGCGTCTCTGGTTGCGAACGACGAAATACCCGTGTACGCCATCAAAGGCGAGGACAATGCCACCTACTACCAGCATCTGAACGCGGCGCTGGACCACCATCCGCAGATGACAATGGACGACGGCTGTGACCTGGTCAGCGTCCTGCATAAGGAAAGGCAAAACCAGGTCCCCGAGGTCATTGCGGGCACGGAAGAGACGACGACGGGAGTTGTTCGTCTGCGCGCGATGGCAAAAGAAGGGGTATTGAAGTATCCGGTGCTCGCCGTGAACGACTCGATGACCAAGCATTTCTTCGATAATCGCTATGGCACGGGCCAGAGCACCGTCGACGGCATTGTGCGGGCTACGAACATCCTGCTGGCGGGACGCACTTTTGTGGTGTGCGGCTATGGCTGGTGCGGGCGCGGTCTGGCCTCCCGGGCGCGCGGCATGGGCGCAATCGTAGTTGTTACTGAGGTCGATCCGCTGAAAGCGCTGGAAGCGTTGATGGACGGCTTCCTGGTCATGCCATTGCTCGAAGCCAGCAAGGTTGGCGATATTTTTGTCACCGTTACCGGAGATAAAAACGTCATTGACGGCAACCATATGAAGGTAATGAAGGATGGCGCGGTGCTGGCCAACTCCGGCCATTTCAACTCCGAAATCAATATCGCCGCGCTGGAAGCGATGAGCGTCGGCGAACCGCGCATGATCCGCCCGTTTGTCGCGCAGCACACGACAAGCGACGGCCGAAAGATTAACCTGCTTGGCGATGGAAGATTGATCAACCTGGCTGCGGCTGAAGGACATCCGGCTGCGGTAATGGACATGAGCTTTGCGAACCAGGCGCTCGGCCTGGAATTCATGCGCGCGCACGCAGCGACGTTTGAGCACGACGTCTATACGATACCGGAGATGATCGATCGCGAAATTGCCCGGCTGAAGCTCGAAAGCATGGGAGTCCAGATCGATACTCTCACGGATGAGCAGGCGGCTTATCTGGCAAGCTGGCAGGAAGGGACCTGAGATTCCACTTTCGTATAGTTCATCTAAGCCTGTCTGTGCCGGCGGACAGGCTTTTTAGTTGTCGATGCTGCCTGCGATCAGTTCCAGAAAATACTCCGCCTGTGCGGATTGCGTGGGTATGGCGGCACCCATCTGACTGGCCGCGCTGGACGCAATCTGCAGGGCGAAGCGGGCGCGCTGTGACTCGCCTATCTGCTCGCGCCGTTGGATAAAATCACGGATCAGTCGCCGTTGCACGTCACTCAGCATGTGAACGGGCAGCATGGCTGCTTCCGCCTGAGCTTTCGGACTTAATGAATGAGAACCGGTCGATGCCAGCAGTACTGGCTTTATCGATGCCCGCGATTCCTCGCGTACTACGAGAGTGCCAGCCGCAAAGTCGCCTAGTCGCCGCGATTGTCCACTCGCGAACATGACCGCGAACCCGATGGCGTAAAAGCCGGGAAACATGTCGACAAGCCTGGCGATATTGCGGATGACGATCTGAACCGCTGAGGCTGGGGTGCCATCCATGCGCACAACACGAATGTGTATCAGGCGCTTGCCCGGCGATTGTCCTGCCCAGACGATTTCGAACAGTATGTAGTATGCCCAGTACAGACCAAACGTAAAGCCTATGTAAAGGGCGGTAATCACCGAGCCGACGTGCTCATCAGTAATATACTGCTGGCTCAGGGAATAGGCGATTGACAAGGCGAGTGAGACCAGCAGATAGATGATGAGATCGATCAACGCCGCCAGGAAGCGCGTACCGATGCCGGCGACATCAAAGCTGAAGCTGACGTTTTCCGGCGTCGACACACTGTAGCGCTCTTCCATTGTCGCATCATAGAATCGGTAACTCACAAAGTTCTGCAGCGAGTAGTCATCGTCACTCTCTCAACCGGGCAGCCAGGTTATCCATCTGTGTCTTCATGCGCTGCGGCAGTCGCGTGCCGAACTGCGACATGAACCGGTGCACATCGGGCAGTTCGTCTTCCCAGGCAGCCTTATCGAAATTGAGCACTGCCTGTATGCGCTCAACCGGCCAGCCCATACCGTCGAGGTCGAGGTCTTCAGGCGCAGGTACGTAGCCGATCGGCGTGGTGCGCGCCTGAGCCTGTCCATCCAGCCGCTGGCACATCCACTTCAGGACACGGCTGTTTTCCCCGTAACCCGGCCACAGCCATTTGCCCTGCGCGTTCTTGCGGAACCAGTTCACGAAGAATATCTTCGGCGCGTGCGCGCCAAGCCTGTCGCCCATATCAAACCAATGCTGGAAGTAATCCGCCATGTTATAGCCGCAGAACGGCGTCATGGCAAACGGATCGCGGCGCAGGTTGCCGACAGCGCCGATATTGGCGGCAGTAGTTTCGGAAGCGGTTGTCGCGCCCATGTAAACACCATGGTCCCAGTCGAATGACTGCATGACCAGTGGAACGACGCCGGCGCGGCGGCCACCGAATATGATGATATCAATCGGCACTCCCTCG